>CBILQL010000239.1:0-7395 GCA_966238865.1 uncultured bacterium | reverse complement strand
ACAAGGGCTGAGAAAAAGAAGGTTTTTCGTTTTCCGTTTTTCGTTTTTAGCTGCGCAGGAGATGGGCGGCTAGGTCCTATCCGCGAAAGGCCGATAAACGGCCTTGAGCCTGTGCGGCGGACCTCTTGAAGGGCGAATCCCAGCCGCCGACAAGCGGTCGGGGTTCGCCCGCTCCGTTTTAGGGCGCAACGAAACGAAAAACGGAAAACGAAAAACCGAAAACGAACACAGAAAGGACCCCCATGGCCAAACTCTTCATCGAAGAGCTGGACGTCTCCGGCAAGCGCGTGCTCATGCGCGTCGACTTCAACGTACCCATCAAGGACGGCAAGGTCGAGGACGAGAAGCGCATCTCCGCGGCCCTGCCGTCCATCAAGTACCTGCTCGACAAGGGCGCCGGCGTGGTGCTCATGAGCCACCTTGGCCGGCCCGACGGCCAGGCCAAGCCGGAGTTCAGCCTCAAGCCCGTCGCGGCCAAGCTGGAGGAACTGCTCGGCCGGCCGGTCCAGTTCGTGGAGGATTGCGTGGGTCCCAAGGCGGAGGCGGCCTGCGCGGCCCTGAAGCCCGGCGGCGTCATCCTGCTGGAGAACGTGCGCTTCCACATCGAGGAGGAGGGCAAGGTCAAGCTCGAGGACGGCACCAAGCGGGTCGCCGAGAAGGAGAAGGTGGCCGCCTTCCGCGCCGCCCTGTCCAAGCTCGGCGACGTGTACGTCAACGACGCCTTCGGATCGGCCCACCGCGATCACAGCTCGGTGGCCGGCATCACTTTGCCCCGGCGCGCGGCCGGGTACCTGATGAAGAAGGAGCTCGACTTCCTGGGGGACACCATGGAGAACCCCAAGCATCCCTTCGTGGCCATCATCGGCGGCGCCAAGGTGAGCGGCAAGATCGACGTCATCCAGCAGATGCTTCCCAAGGTCGACAAGCTCATCATCGGCGGCGGCATGGCCTACACCTTCGCCAAGGCCAAGGGGCTGGAGACCGGCAAGAGCCTGGTCGAGCCCGATCGCGTGGCGCTGGCCAAGGAGCTGATGGACAAGTACGGCGACAAGCTGATGCTGCCCACCGACTGCTTCATCACCGACAAGTTCGACTTCAAGGCCCGCACCATCGGCCAGGGGCGCTACTGCAAGCTGACCGAGATCCCCGCCGACTGGGAGGCCATCGACATCGGCCCGGAAACCTCGGCCGCCTATGCCAAGGTCATCGCCGGCGCCAAGACCGTGCTCTGGAACGGCCCCATGGGGGTCTTCGAGGTGGAGGCCTCGGCCAAGGGCACCTATGCCGTGGCCCAGGCCCTGGTGGACGCCACCAAGAACGGCGGCACCACGGTGGTGGGCGGCGGCGACTCCGCCAGCGCCATCAAGAAGGCGGGTCTGTCCAAGCAGGTCAGCCACGTGTCCACGGGCGGCGGCGCTTCGCTGGAGTACCTGGAAGGGAAAGTCCTGCCCGGCGTCGCGGCGTTGACGGACAAATAAGCGAGGCGTTTTTCGTTTTTTTTTCGCTGCGAGCTTGGTTCAAGCTTGGTGCGTGGCCCGGCCACCGCACCACGAAAAACAAAAAACGTAAAACCGAATTCTAAACCGATTCGACCACAAGGAATCCCATGCGCAAGAAAATCGTCGCCGGCAACTGTAAGATGAACAAGACCGTGGAGGAAAGCGCCAAGCTGGCCGCCGACATCGTGGCGGCCGCGCAGATGGTTTTGGGGCCCACCGGCGAAGCCGGTGGGAAAGCCGCGCCCTCCGACAAGGTCGACATCGTGGTGTGCCCCACGTCTCTGGCCCTCGACCGGGTGGCCGGCATCGTCAAGGGGACGCCGGTCCAGCTCGGGGCGCAGGACGTCCATTTCGAGAACCAGGGAGCCTTCACCGGCAAGGTCAGCGTGGATATGCTCAAGGCCCTGGGCGTCGCCTACGTGATCCTGGGCCATAGCGAGCAGCGCACCCTCTTCGGCGAAACCGACGAGAACGTGCGCAAGAAGACCGCCAAGGTGCTGGCCGAGGGCCTTACGCCCATCGTATGCGTGGGGGAGACCCTGGCGGAACGGGAAAGCGGGAAGACCGACGACGTGGTCGGCGTGCAGGTCAAGGCCGCCTACCAGGGGCTTTCGGCGCAGGACGCCGCCAGGACCGTCATCGCCTACGAGCCTGTCTGGGCCATCGGCACCGGCCGCAACGCCACCGACGAGCAGGCCCAGGCCGTGCACAAGTTCATCCGCGGCCTTTTGGCCGCCCAATTCGGCGAGGCCACGGCCCAGGCGATCCGCATCCAATACGGCGGCAGCATGAAGCCCGAGAACGCGGCCGGCCTGCTCAAGCAGCCCGACATCGACGGCGGATTGATTGGTGGCGCATCCTTGAAGGCGGATTCGTTTTTTGGTATTATTAGGGCCGCTTAAAAGCAAGGTTCGCGTCCATGCACTATCTCTACATCGGTCTGATTGTCGTGCACGTCTTCCTGTGCATCCTCCTGGTCCTGTTGATTCTCCTCCAGAACGACAAGGGTGGAGGCCTGGCAGGGGCCTTCGGCGGCATGGGCGGGAGTGCGGCCTTTTCCGGCAGCTCTACTTCCACCTTCCTGACCAAGGGGACCTGGCTCCTGGGAGCCGTTTCGTTCATCCTCATCCTCATCCTGAATGCGATGGCGATGAGCGGGAACAATGCGACCCAGAAGGAATCGGAGTTGAAGTCGGCCCGCAAGGGATTGTCGAGCGCCTTGCCGGCGGCGCCTCAGGGGGCTCCGCAGGGCCCGCAAGGGATTCCCGGCTTGGGAACGTCTCCGGAAGCCGCTCCGGCGGCTCCGGCCTCGGGAGCCGAACCTTCGGGCAATTAGCCCAGACCCGGAGGCGGCCGGTCGCGAGACCGCCCCTTCGGATGGACATCAAAGTTTCGCGGTCGTGGTGAAACTGGTAGACACGCATGTTTGAGGGGCATGTGGGGCAACCCATGGCGGTTCAAGTCCGCCCGACCGCACCATTCTTCCTTCCCTCGCCCCCCGGATGGCTCCGGGGCGGCAGCTGACGGAGGCTACCAGTGTTCCGCCTCCTCCACCTGGTCCCTAAAAATTACGCCAGCTATCTCTTCGGGCTGCTGGTGAGCCGGCGTCTGCCCTTCGGCCTGCATCGCCTCATCCGGGACAGTTTCATCCGCGGCTATGCCATCGACTGCAGCGAAGCGGAGAAGCCGGTTCCCGAATATCCCACCTTGGGAGATTTCTTCGTCCGACATCTGAAGCCGGGAGCCCGGCCCCTGGATTCCGCGCCGCTCATCTCGCCCGTGGACGGGACCTGGACCCAGTTCGGGCGTTTCCAGGGATCTGGGACGAAGATGACCCAGATAAAGGGCCTGGAATACAGCCTCGAGGAGTTGGTGGGCAAGGGCTGGGACTTGCAACCGTACCAGGATGGCGGCGGCTATTGCACCATCTACCTGGCGCCCTACAACTATCATCGCATCCATGCGCCCATCGCCGGGGACATCACCCAGGTCGCCTATATCCCCGGCGCCTTGTGGCCGGTGAACACCTGGAGCGTCTCCCATATACCCGGCTTGTTCGTCGTCAACGAGCGCATCGTCGTGGAAATCGCCTCGCCGGCGGGGAGCGCCCTGCTGGTGATGGTGGGGGCCACAAATGTCGGTCGCATCACCTTGGATTTCCATGCCGGCATAGCCGGCAACCAGCGGCCGCGGTCGCCGGCCGGGCTCTGGAAGCCCGACTCCGCCCTGCCGGTGGCCAAGGGCCAGGGAGTGGGCTGTTTCGAGCTGGGATCCACCGTCATCCTGATCCTATCGCGATCCCTGCTCGCAGGGGCAGGCTTCCCGACCCCGCCGGAGACCGCCTCCGGAACCCCGGAACTTCCCCGCAAGATACGCATGGGTCAGGGCCTCCGGCTTTGATCCGGGAAGGCATTCCGCCTTGAGCTGGGAAGAGCGGAATCCCGAACGCATCGAACGCATCCGCGCCTATGTGATGGAGTTCAGGGCCGCCAAGCCCGGCATCCTGGAGCATTTCCAGGGCGGCGCCGACCCGATATTCCCGATGCAGGCGGCGTCGGATCGCGGCGCGGGAATGCTGCTCTTCTTCTGCTCCCTGCTCCAGAACATCAGCGAAGGCCGCCTGGTCCGGGTGCTGGCCTACCTTTGGAAGCAATATGATCAGGATCTGTTCCGCATCAACCGGCTCCCCTTCGCGGATCTCCAGTCGCGTATCCGGACCCTGACCGATCTCCGGGATTGGCCCATATGGCCCAAGTCCCCGGGCATCCTGCGCAGCGTGGGCGATTTCTTCTTCAAGCATGGACGGTTGGTGCCCTGGGCCTATTCCATCGGCGACGGCGAAAAATGCGTCGAGACCCTGTGCGAGGAGATTTTCCTCATGGGCAGGACGTCGGTTTTCCGATCCAAGGCCCGCTATTTCATCTGGATCCTGACGCAATTGGACGGCGTGGATGGGAGCCGGTTCTGGACCCCGGCGACGCAAATGCCGCTTACCCTCGGGCATGCCCGGTTCCTGCGAGAATTCGGACCGTTGAAGGACAGGAAGATTTCCCCTTGGATCACGCCGGCGGAAAAGCTCGCCTGGTTCAATCGCTTCTACCGGGTGCTGTTTCCGGCTTCGCCCTGGGTGGTCTTCACGGCTCTGGATGCCTATCTCCGGCCTATCGCCTTCAGTGGAAAAGGCGGAAATGTCGGACAGGATGCCCCTCCGGAGTGGCATTGCCGGCGAATCCTGAAGGGGTGCGGCAATTGCCCATTGGCCCAGGAATGCCCGGGATGCGATATCTGACCGGAATGGGAGGACGGCCATGACGTACCGCATTCTGACGCCGCTTCTGACCTGCCTGTTGACGGGTTGCCAGCTCATCCCGCAACCGTCGCCACCTCCCTTGCCGCCTTCGGAACGGGTTCGCTGGGAAGGGCGTCCCCCGGTGAGGTTCTTGATCGACACGGCCGGGCCCGTCAACGTCCATACCCTGGATTTTCCCGGTCCGGATTCCTTGCGACTGCGATTGACCGAGTTTCCGAATGATTTGTCCGCGTTTCAGGCTTTTCAGGCCAAGGCCAGCCAAGAAGAGCTTCGACAGGGCTATTTTCGCGACCGGAACAGCCAGGTGTTCGTCCATGGCCCATTCGTAGGGGAATTGCAGCTATCACGAGGCGGTCTGCTTCCTGCCTCGTTTCTGAAGGAAAAACTGACTTTTTCCGGAGAGGAGCTGTTTCAGAAGCCGGCGGCATTCAAAGCCTTTCCTATCGCCGGCCAGATCAGCGAAAGCGAAAGGATTTTGACACCGGAATTCCTGGGCTCCAAGTACACCGATATTCTGGTGGCCATGGCGTATGAATGCCAACAGGACACGGCGCTGTTGTTTCGGGCCCTCCCGCCGTTTTCCTCCGATCCGATGGATTGGATTTCAACGCGGCAGGGAAACCTGGACACCTTGAACTGGGGCCGGGAAAGACGTTTTTCCGGGATTCTCGAAGACGGCAAACCCCTGGATTTATGGATTTTTCGCGGAGAAGTTGCCGGAGTTTGGGGGTGTTTTGATGACAGCCTCTCCCTGGGATATGTCGAAAAACTGAAAAAAACGGCAGTTTTATCGAAAAAGCCTTGATTTTGCTGGAAAAATGCAATTTCGATTTGACATTTACCCCTTTCTATTGCAATTTAAACGGTCTATAAGGGCTAGAAAGCCATTTTTCCAACTGGAGGTCGCGCAATGAGCAGCATTCAAGCCTTGGAGAACGAGATTGGGTTACTGAAGGAGGAATACGAGAAGTTCGAGCGCGGCAACAAGAGCGCGGGGACTCGGGCTCGCAAGATCCTTCAGAACATCAAGCGGATTTCCCAGGAAATCCGGGTGACCATCCAGACGGTCAAGAAATCCGAAGGAGAGAAGGCTTAGACGAACGGAAAATCTTCCCAATGCGCTATGCGCAAAGGGAAGATTTTCTCGACGAGTCTCCTCGCTTGCTCGCGCAAGCTCGGAGTTCACTGTTTCGTAGAACCAGCACCGCACTGGCGCGGTGCTTTTTGAACCGGTGAGACCCTCAGAATTGGAAAAAAGGCCTTTGGGTTGTGAGCCCAAGGGCCTTTTTATTTGCATATTCGCGTCTTGTTTCCGATGGTATCAGGACGGCCGTCCGAATTGGCAGCGACCCCTGAAAACGCGCTTAATTTAGGCGGGAGGTGGGATCCAGGGCGTCGCGGAGGCTGTCGCCGAGGAAATTCATGCAGAGAAGGCAGAGGGTCAGGGTCATGCCGGGGAAGAGGAGCATCCACCAGGCGCTGTCCATGTAGTCCTTGCCCTCGGAAATGAGCACTCCCCAAGTGCAGGCCGAGACGTTGAGGCCCAGGAAGCTCAAAAAGGCCTCCTGGAGGATGACCGTGGGCACGGTCAGGGTGGCATAGACGATGACCACGCCCATGACGTTGGGGATGATATGCCGCAGGATGATTCGCAGACCGCCTACCCCGAGGGTCCGGGAGGCCAGGATGAATTCCTCTTTTTTGAGGGATAGCACCTGCCCGCGCACGATGCGGGCCACGGTGAGCCATTGCACCAGCCCCAGGGCGATGAAGAGCACGTAGATGTTCTTGCCGAACTGGAAGATGAGGATGATGACCAGGAACATGTAGGGCAGGGAATAGAGGATGTCCACAACCCGCATCATGAACAGGTCCAGCTTCTCGCTGAAATAACCGGAAACGCAGCCGTACAGGGTGCCGACCAGGACGCTGACCAGAGTCCCCAGGATGCCGATGGCCAGGGACAGGCGTCCGCCCACCAGCACCCGGGCCAGGACGTCGCGCCCCAGATGATCGGTTCCCATCCAATGGGAGCCGGACGGCGGGGCGAGCTGTTCCTCCAGCACCTGCTTTTCGAAATGCTGCAGGAACAACGGCCCCAGGAAAACGGCCAGGGTGAGCAGGCCGAGCACGGACAGGGCGAACACCGCGCGCTTGTCCTTGGCCAGCTTTCGCCAGGCGAGCGTCCATGGGGAGGGGGCGGCGGCGCGGACTACCATGTCATTGCAGCTGGATGCGCGGGTCGATCACGGTTTGCAGGATGTCCGCGAGCAGGTTGAGGAAGAGCAGGAACAGGGAATAGACGATGATCACGCCCAGGGCGAGCGGATAGTCGCGCTGGAAAACCGATTCGATGAAGTAGCGGCCCATGCCTGGGATGTTGAAGATCTTCTCCACCACCAGGGTGCCCGTGAGGACCAGGGCCGTGGCCGGGGCCAGGTAGTTGATGACCGGCAGGATGCTGTTGCGCAGGAGATGCTTCCAGAGGATGCGGCTCTCCTTGAGCCCCTTGGCCCGGGCGGTCCGGATGTAGTCCTTGCCCAGGTTTTCCAGGAAGCTGCCCCGGGCGATGCGGGTGATGTAGGC
>CBILQL010000238.1:0-7408 GCA_966238865.1 uncultured bacterium | reverse complement strand
GTCGCAGACCGAGGGCAGCCAGGCGGGGGCGCAGCACCCCAGCTACGACATGCGCCTCACCGGCAGCGGCGACCTGGTGCTCACCGACTTGCGCGGCACCTCGGCGGGACTGGTGCTCGATCCCTCCCTGCGGGGGCGGCTCTTCGTGCGCGGACCGTCGGGGGCGCTGGTCGCCGAACTCCAGAAGCAGCCAGGACGCAAGGTGGAGCTCGGGCTGGAGCCCGGTCTCTACGATTTGCGCCTGGACCGCGGCGACTCCCTGTTCCGCACTTTGGTCCGCGTGGATGCCCTGACGCACAACCCGGTGACGCCGGCCTCCTTCGAGAGCGAGGCGCGGGAGGCGACCCGGGAGCGCGGCGGACTCTCCGATTCCGCAGCCATGGCCGCGTCCGGCGCCGCGATACCCTCGGGCTCTCCCGCGGCCGCCGGTGGGCCCGCAGCCACGGGCGCATCTTTCGCCGCCGTCGCGTCCCCATGGATTCCCACCCGGGCCGCCTTCATCCCCGCCCTGGGCTTTCCGGGACAGGGCGCGGGCCCATACTCCCACAACCTGTCCCTCAACCTCCTGGTCGGGCATGCCCAGGACATCCACGGATTCCAGTTCTCCCTGCTCCTGAACCGGGTCGACGGGGAATTGCACGGGATGCAATTGAGCGCGGCGGCCAACCGGAGCGGCGGCGCCGCCCGGGGAATGCAGCTGACCGGCCTCGTCAACTACGCGGAAAGTCTTCGCGGATTGCAAGCGGGCATCCTTTCCAACACCGCCGCGCGCCTGGACGGCTTCCAGGCGGGCATGGTCAACGCCGCCGGTCGCGCCAGGGGACTGCAGGTCGGGGCTGTCAATGCCGCCTGGCGGGGGACCGGCGTCCAGGCGGGTCTCGTGAACGTCGCCGGAAGGTTCACGGGTGTCCAGGCGGGCCTCCTGAACATCGCCAAGAAGGCCGATGGCGCGGTGCTGGGCCCGCTCAACATCATCGGGAACGGACTGCACGACCTGGAGGTCTCGCTGGACGAGAAATCCATGCTTCGCACGGCCGTGCAACTGGGCGGCAGGCACAATTACACCTGGTATTCCTTCGACATGAAGGGCCGGTATCCCCGCCACCTCTGGGGCGGCAGCGGCGGCCTGGGCCTGCACATCCCGTCCGGCCCGGTGTATGCGGCCTTCGACGCCGGGGCGGGCATCCTCTACAACGAGGAGGATTGGGACAACTACAGCGTCACCGGCAGGATGCGCTGGATGATCGGGTACGCCCCCATGCGGTACTTCGCCGTGTTCGGCGGGTTTTCCTACAACCTGGAGGCCTGGCCCGCCTCGCGCTACCCGAACCTCAATCCCGGCAGCGACGGCCAGGAATGGGGATCGGACATCCGGAGCAAACGCTGGCCGGGATTCTTCTTCGGGGTGCGGATATGAATATGCGTGTGGAGAGGCGATTCGCCTGGCAGCCGCTGGCGCGAGGCGCGGGTATCCCGGGGCTCTTGTGCGCGTTCATCGCCCTATCAGGCCTTTCGGGATGCATCGAGAACCCGGAACCCGACCCGCGTCTGGGAACCGACAGGCCGCAGACGGCCATGGTCGCCGCCTCGTTCGACGGCCAACGGGAGGCGCGCCTCGTCATCGAGCTGGTGAGGGACTCGGGACACATCGATCTGAACATCGAGAACCCTCTCCGATCCCGGGTAGACTCCGCCACCGTGCTGCTGTGGATGATGCCGCGCCCGGGGAGAGGGTACAGCACCGGGAACTTGTATTTCAATGCCTTGGAGAACCCGAAGTTCCTTTACTTCGGGAAAATCGGAGCGGTTCCGGGCGAAGGCTTCCTGTCGAAGCGGATCGAGGATACGCTCAAATATTTCGCCTTCGACGATCTGGACATCCGGGCCACCCTGCTCGACCTGACCGAAGACGGCGTCCGGCATGGATTCCGCGAGGGGCGCGTAATCCGGGGAAGCTACCAGCGCGCCGACAGCGTCGACGGCCCCGACGGGCCTTACCTGGGGCCGGTGCTGGGAACCTTGAACGCGGCAGGCCGCTTCCGGGCCGGTTGCTTCCGGAACGACGAAACCACGGCCCGGGATGAATTGCGCGGCATCCTGGAGCTGGACGGAAGCCTGTCCTCCGGCATCCATCTCGGCTTCATCATGACAGGCTTCGCCGAACGACCGGCGCAGGGGCGTCTGTCCCAGGACGGAAGGGAGTTCCAGGGCGATTTCCTGATCCATCCTCCGGCCCCGGGCCTCGGCGATACCACGGCGTCGGCCGGGAAAAGCGCCGTGTCGACCTTGAGGATGCGCATCGAGTTCCAGATCCCGCGTTGAGGCGTGACGGCGCGCATTCTCCCGCCCCCGGGATTGCGCTATCTTCCCCCGCATCGGAGGAAGCCCAATGACCGCAATCCCAGCAATGCCCTCAACCAGCCCCCGGGAATGGCCCCGCGAGAAGCTGCGCCGCGCCGGCCCCGAATCCCTGACCAATGCCGAGCTCCTGGCCATCGTGCTCGGCAACGGCAGCCGCCGCAAGAACGTCATGGCCCTGGCCGACGAGGTGGTGGAGCGCCTGGCGACGCTGGACGAGCCGCCCACCCTCGACACCTTCCTGGCCATCGAAGGAGTGGGGCCCGGCAAGGGCTGCCAGATCCTGGCCAGCCTGGAATTCTCGCGCCGCTTCCTGCTCTCGCGCCGGCGCCTGCGCATCCGGCATCCCAAGGACGCCCTGCCGGTGCTGGGGTCGCTGCGCTCCAGCTCCCAGGAGAATTTCGTGGTGGTGACCCTGGACGGCAACAACCAGGTGATCAAGGTGCATCCGGTCACCGTCGGGCTGGCCAACCAGAGCCAGATCCACCCTCGCGAAACCTTCCACGTCGCCATCGCGGACCGGGCCGTGAGCATCCTCATCGCCCACAACCATCCGTCCGGCAACCTGGAGCCTTCGGAATCGGATCTGGCCGCCACCCGGCGCCTGTCGGAAGTGAGCCGGACAGTGGGCATCCCCATCCTCGATCACCTCATCGTCTGCGAGAGCGGAGTGCTGTCCCTGCGGGAACGCTTCCCGAACTGTTTCTTATGAGATAGACGCCTGGTATTCTCAGTTTCCCAGGTCGTCAGATCGCGCAGGAGGTGGGGTGTGCGCCGCTTTTCCGGCGTATCCGAAGCAGGAATTTTCCGGGATGCACCAGAAATCCCGAAGCTGTGAAAGCGTACGGTCCAGCGCCATGATTCAAGACAGGATCGGAAGCGTGTGCATCCCGGAAAATTCGGAGACCCCGCAACCGAGATAAGCTTCGGTTCCTAGCCGGAAAAGCGGCGCAGACCCCGCTTCAGGAACGCGTCAGAGAAGCTCGCGGATCCACTTCTCCATCTCCGCGCCGGAGTGGGCCCCCACCTCGACGCGCTGGACGACGCCCTTGCGGTCGACGAGCACCAGGGTCGGGAAGGCGAAGGCCTGGTAGCGGCGGGTGGTGACCTGGCCGATGTCGTTGAACAGGTTGTAGCCCTGCTTGTTGGCCGCCTGGAAGGCCTTGAGGTCCTCCAGGGACTCGGAGCTGATGCCGATGACCTCCACGCCCTTCGCCTGGTATTTCTTGTGGAGGGCGTCCAGGGCCGGGATGGTAGCGCGGCAGGGCCCGCACCAGGTGGCCCAGAAGTCGAGGACCAGCACCTTGCCCTTGTTCTTCTCCAGCGCGCCCAGGTCCGCGGTATAATACTTGCCGTCCAGCTCCGGCGCCGGTGCACCCACCAAGGTGCGCGTCAGGGAGCGCATGTCCTCGGGCTTGGGGGACAGCGCCATCTTCTGGGTCAGCACCTTGCCGCCCCGCCCGATGCGCAGCTCCACCACGTCCCCGACGCCCTTGGATCGGATGGTATCGAGCAAAGTCTTGCGTCCCGCCAGGGGCAGGCCGTTGATGGCGAGGATGTAATCGTCCTCCTGGAGGCCGGCCTGGTAGGCGGAGGTGCCGTTGTAGACTTGGAGGATGCGCACCGCGCCTTCGGGGGAGGGGTGCTTGAACTCCGCCGGCAGGTCCGCGGCCGCTGCGTCTTTGAAGGAGATGCCCAGCCAGGCCGCCGGCTTCGCCGCGGGGGCGGCCAAAGCCGTTCCGGCGACCAGTCCCAGGACAAGGAGCGCCCCAAGCATCCCCATCCGCTTCCGAAGCCCATTCCCAAGCCCAACCGAATCCATCTGCCCTCCCGGCGTTTCCCGAGGGGAATAAGCTACGAAATCCCCCACGAATTATCTTTCGGACATGCACCGCATGCACCGTGAATGGGCCCGCGAGGGCTATCTCATCAGCACCGATCCGGCCAAGCTGGACCTGGCCGCCATCCACCGGTACCTTTCCGAGGAAAGCTATTGGGCCCGGAACATCCCGTTCGCCCTTGTGGAAAAAGCCCTCTCGCATTCCCGCTGCTACGGCATCTATGGCCCGGCCCCCGCGGACCCCGAACCGCGCGCCATCCCGGCCGCCCCGCCACCATCCCCCGGCGCCCGGGGGGCCGCCGACCTTCCGCTCGCCGGCTTCGGCCGCCTCGTCACCGACTACGCCACCTTCGCCTATGTCGCCGACGTCTTCGTCCTGCCCGCCCATCGCGGCCACGGACTGTCCAAATGGCTGGTGGAATGCATGCTCGCGGACCCGGACGTGCAGGACCTGCGCAATTGGACCCTGTACACCAAGGATGCCCAATCCCTATACTCCCGCTACGGCTTCCGCCCACCCGAAGATCCCGCCTCCGTGATGACGATCAAAAAGAAAAACCCCTACGGCGCGCCGGATGCCGGAGCCGCATCCTGGTAGCCCGGTAGAAGGAGAAAGCTCATGCTCGAAGCCTTCCTGCTCTACTACGTGATAGGCATCCCCTTCCTCACGTCCCCCATCAGCAGGCCGGATTTCCCGGTGGCAGTGGAACGCCTGACCGACACCTCGGACATTCCGCTGGCTTCCAATACCTATGCCTGGGCTTCCGAGCATGAGATTCGGGCGAATATCCAATTGAGTCTGAGGGATTTCATGACGACCACCCTGGTCTTGAACCCGGACGGCACCGTCAAAGAGGAGCGGATGAATTACGAAAATTCCGACAGCCTCTTTTTTGTGGAAAAATACCAATACCAGGACGGAAAACTCCTGACTTGGCGAGGAAGCACCGAGTTTGCGACATGCGCCTACGCGAATGGCCGGCTGGATTCGATTCACATGCTCTATGACGACGACGGGGACAGCGAGGAATATTATTTCAAGCTCCGCTACGATTCCATCGGCAGGCTGTCCAGCGCGGACCGGATGATCATCGTCCCGAACAATAATCCCGGCAGCGACTATCGGATCGCGTTGGACTACGAGGGCGACGGAACGGTAACGGTGAAAAGATTCTCCATTCCTACGGCATCCGACACCGTGCTCAACAAAGTGCTGCTCAAGGACGGCCGCATCCATGAAATCCTGTCGTCGTTGAAATCCGACCGGACGAGGTTGAGCCTGATCCGCCGCTTCACCTATCCGGATCCGGCAGGCATTTCGCGCGGACGCCCCCGCCCCCCCGGCCTGCGGCTTTCCGGGTTGAAAGGCCGGGATTATCTCGGCCGGGAATCGGCAAGGCGAACCGGATTTCAAGCAGGCAAGCAACCGAAGCCTGCCATCCGGTAGCAGCCCACACCTACTTCCAGCGACCTCAACCTCTCACAACGACAGCAACAGTTTCACCTACCAGCGTCCGCAACGCACCCAGAGTCCAACGACCGCGACGCTCCCATCTTTCGGCGACCGCAACGACCCCAAGCCAGCGAGGGGACTGACTGGTTGGATCGGCGCAGCCGAGCGGTTGCCGAAGCGGAAGTTCCCCGCGGCGCGGTCATGACTGGAAAGGGGTGAAAGCGGACGCTACAGGGGAGCAACCAAGGACTGGATCGGAAGCGTCCGTGCCGCGGGGAACCAGTGACTCCGAAGCCCGGACGAGCTTCGGAGTTAGCGAGGATGCGCCGATCCAACCAGTCAGTTCAGGAGATGAACCTCCATGGCCTTCTCCTGGTTGAAGTCCCGGTCCGTGCCCTTGAAGGCGTCCATGTTGGACAGGCTGTAGTCCGTTTCCTGGAGCTGATCGGCGCTGACGCCCTTCTCCACGAGGAAGGCGACCACCGCCTTGGACCGCTCGCCCAGGAGCTTCAGGTAATCATCCTTCTTCTTGCCCTTGTACCAGGTGAAGAGGCGGATCTCGACCTTCTTCTCCGGGTATTCCTTGAGCTGCTTGGCCAGGATCTCGAGGGGCTGTTCGGCCTCCACGGTCAGCTCCGCCGTCGAGGAGCGGAACTTGACGAGGGGATAGGTCTGGACGGGCTGGAAGGCGGGCATGGCCTTGTCCGGGCAGCCGTCCTCATCGTCGATGGCGTTCACCGTCTCCGCCTCGTTCGGACACTTGTCGCCGGCGTCCTTGATGCCGTCCTTGTCGTTGTCGAGATCGGGGCATCCGTCGTCGTCCTCGAACCCGTCCTTGTCCTCGGATTCGGCCGGGCACTTGTCCTTCGCATCGGCGACGCCGTCCTTGTCGTTGTCGGTGTCGGGGCAGCCGTCATTGTCCTCGAAGCCGTCCATGTCCTCGGCCGCGTTCGGGCACTTGTCCTTGGCGTCCGGGATGCCGTCCTTGTCGTTGTCCGGGTCGGGGCAGCCGTCGTCGTCCTGGAATCCGTCCTTGTCCTCGGGCACGTCGACGCACTTGTCCGTACCCTTGCAGGTCCCCGCGTACTTGGCTTGCTGGCCCTTCTCCGCCACCCACGGGTCGCAGACGCCGTCATTGTCGTTGTCGACGTCCGGGCAGCCGTCATTGTCCTGGAACCCGTCCATGTCCTCCGGCTCCTTCTTGCACTCGTCGTACTTGTTCGGGACCCCGTCGTCGTCCGAGTCGGCGGCATGGAGGGGGGCGAAAGCCAGCAGGGCGAGGGGAAGGACCGTCAGGATATGGAACTTCATCGTAGGACTCCGTGGAACAGGTGTTTGGACGGCTGCTCAATTATACTAAAATCGGACGGCCCGCTTCCCGGGAAATCCCGCGGGCGGCCGCGGCATCCGGCCCCGTTTCCGGCCCCCGCCCCGGCTCAATCGCCGTCCGCGCGGCGCGCCGGGGCCGATCTGTTCCGCAACAGGTGCATGCCGTACAAGGAGGCCGCCCCGGCGATGCCTGCCGCCGCCAGGTACACGGCCCGCAGGGAGACGGCATGCCAGACGATCCCGGCGAAAAGTCCGGCCAGGGCGTTGGGAATGCCCTGGAAGAAGACCACCGACAGGGCCTGAAGGGAGGGAAGATCCTCCCGGGAATGGGTGCGGTCCAGGTAGACGTTGAACCCGGTGATGGCGGCGGCGAAGAAGAAGCCGTGCATGGACAGGGCGAGGAAGTATTGCCAGAGCTCCGATGCCAG
>CBILQL010000237.1:0-7429 GCA_966238865.1 uncultured bacterium | reverse complement strand
ATTAGCCCGTCCATTTCGGATTCCAGACAACCTCCCAGAGATGGCCATCCGGGTCCTGGAAATAGCCGGAATAGCCGCCCCAAAACGTGTCATGGGCCGGCTTGACGATGGTGGCACCCGCCGATTTCGCCCTAGCCATGACTGCGCCGACGTCCGCTTTCGAGGAAACGTTGTGGCCCAGAGTCATATCCGTAGGGTTGGAGGGGCCTGTCGCAAGCCCCGTATCATGGGCGATGCTCTTGCGGGGCCAGAGCGCCATGCGAAGGCCGGGCTGCAAGTCGATGAAGACAACGGCCCCGTACTCGAACTCCCTGCCCACGATGCCCTCGGTGGAAAATCCCAATCCATCGCGATAAAATCGCAACGATGCCTCGAGATCTCCTACGCCGAGCGTGATGACGGTGATTCGCGGTTTCATATGACAATCTCCCCGTTGATACGACAAGGTAGCGAATGATGTCCCTTCGACGGAGGGCTGGAGGGCATGCTACAATTGGGGAATGGACAGCTTCCGCTCCGTCCAGACTCCCCCGCGTGTTTCGGCAGCCGCCAAGGGCCTCCATCGCCTCCTGGCGCCGGGCCGCTTCCTGGCGTCGGGACACAACCTCTTGACGACAGGCCACCGCCACTTGGCGACCGGACTATTTGCCCTGGCCGCACTTTCCTCCGCGTCCGCCCAGTCCGCCTGTCCCGACTGGCGCGATCCCCATGCGACCGCGGCCGTGATTCAGGCGGGGCCCGGCGACGACCTGGCGGCCCGGGTGCGCAACAACGTCGTCTGGAACCGGGCGGGGATACGCTTGGAATCGGGCGACGAGATCATGAACGTCCTCGACGCTGAGGTTTACCACAACACGGTCTATTCCGTGGATAAGCCCTTCAGCAACATCGAATACCGCTGGCCGAACACCCGCGTGATCCTCAAGAACAACCTGGTGAGCCAACCTGTGTTGCGCAGGGACGGGGCCCAAGCCGAGTTGGGAGGGAATCTGGAGAACGCGGGGGCGGCTTTGTTCCTGGATGCAGCGGGTGGGAACCTGCGCTTGGCAGTGGGTTCGGTGGCCATCGACAAGGGAGTCCCGCTGGCGGCCGGCAAGGCTGACGCGGACATGGATGGTGATGCGCGGGATGGGATGCCTGACGCGGGGGCTGCGATCCGGAGGGAAGCGAGAGGCAGATAATTGTGGAGGGAGGCGGAGCTGGCGGCGAAACGGCGGGACAACCCCGTGTCGCCGGTCCTCCTAGGAGGTTCCCAGGGCCGCTCCCACATGGCCGACGGGCGCACTTCCGAGAAGCGGCCCGTCGGTCTCTGAGCTTGCCCGCCTACAAATCCCGTTCTGTTCTAGTCTTCAGCCACAAAATCATCCGCATTCGGACTGGAATGGGCCCAAGGATAGGCTGGTTATGCCCCCGGCATCCCCGAGGGCGCCGCTTTCCGAGTCCCCCAAAACGATGGAGCGGCATACTCACTCACGTGGCCGCGGCGCATTTTTTGATTCTCGTGAATCCGATTGACAGGGTATTTGGGGGGGGTATGTAGTACCGGTATTGAGGTCACAGTGCGAACATTTTGTTCGCGCTAGATTTGATAAAGGGACGCTTTGATCACACTAGGCGTAGTTATGCGAAATTTCCAGAATTCCCCCACCCCGGAAAGTTGAAAGGGCGCGGTAGCGCCCAAGAGCTGATATCCCTCTTGCGAGAAATCGGGATAAAACGTACAATATATTGTACAAATGAGGTGGAGCGTGGAAAGAGTTCAATTCGATAAAGACGTCAAGCCAATCAGCGAATTCCGGGCAAACGCGCCTTCGCTTATTGAACAGGTTCACAGGACCAAAAGGCCCTTGGTGATTACTCAGCATGGCAAAAGCGCCGCCGTCCTTATGGACGTCCAAGAATATGAGGCCATGTTAGAAAAGCTGGATGTACTTACAGACATCGGCGAGGCCGAAGAAGATATCAAGAAGAAGCGGATCTACTCGTCGGAAAAAGCTCTTGAAAAGATCCGAAAGAAAATCAGCAAGTGAAGGTATTTTGGACCGAAAGGGCGATTGAACGAATTAGCGAAATCGCCCAATATATTGCCCAAGACAGCCATATGGCCGCGGAGCGGTGGGCGGAAAAAATTATCCAGAAGATGGAATCGCTTTCCGAGTTCCCCAAGGCGGGGCGGAAGGTTCCCGAACTCAATAAAAAGGAATACCGGGAACTGGTTCTCGGGAATGTCCTGACGGTCAGACACTTCAAGCAGATTCTTCCGATCGAGGAAATCAGATAAAGAACAAATGTGGGGTGGGGGGATTTTGGAAACTCGGCCGGCCCTTCGGGCCCTGGCCGGCCTTCGGCTCGCATAACACACCCCAGCCTGGAACGTGCGGGCATGCTTCCACATTGCACGTTCGCAAATGGCTTGGAACGGGTGCGCGGCCGTTCGCACTCAGTTCGGCCTGGCGCAAAGGCAAATCGCTCGCTTGGGGCTCGCAATTTGTTTGCTTGGCCTCTACTGGTGCAGGTGGAGCAGGCATTCCGCTCCTTGAAAGGCATCGACCTGCGCGTGCGACCCATCCGCCACCGGACGGAGGACCATGTGCGGGCCCACTTCTTCCTGTGCATGCTGGCGTATTACGTGGAGTGGCATCTGCGGAAGGCTCTGGGGGAGCTCCTGTTCGACGACACGGAGTTGGAATGGGGGCGTTGGCTCCGGGATCCGGTGGCGCCGGCCAAGGCTTCTCCCCCGGCGGTGAAGAAGAAGGCATCCCTGAAGACCGCGCAGGGATTCCCCGCCCACAGCCTGGAGACGGCGTTGGCGGAGCTCGGCACGTTGTGCCGCCACACGTGCTCCACACCCGGCAGCCAAGGCATGAGCTTCACCATGGAAACCGAGCGGACGCCGTGGCAGCAGAAGGCCCTTGAGCTCCTCAAGGCGTACCCAGTACCCGCTAAAGCCTGATCGAAAGCAAGTCCCCTGGGATCAATGGCTTGGGTGCAGACCGGCCGGGGAACTTCGGATTAGAGGATTTACTTCGGTGTAGGCTTTTTTGCTCCCAATTCGAGGTCAACCTGATCTTCAAAGGCGCGTTTCTTTTTGGCAACAAAACGTCGGTATCCTTCCGGATCGATCCAAGCCTTTATACCTTCGGTTTTCGCACGCTCGCGTTTGCCGTCAAGGTCGTAATACTCATTGTGCTGCGCCAGCCAGATGTCGGGCTTCAGCATCTCGAGAAAATGATGTGTGTGCCGATAGTCGTTTGTGATGCCCGGGTAGATCGGATTCTTTTCCGAGACACGATAGCCGGGATTGAATCCTGCACCATCCGGAAAAACGACAACGTAAGGCTTGCCATCAACGATGATGTCTGCGATCCAGGTGGTCGCTCCGCGCGTGTGACCGGGAGTGTTGTAAGCGGTGAGCAGCACCTCGCCCATCCTGATCCTTTCACCGTCGCGCAGGACGCGATCTACTTTTACTCCCGGGTAGGTGAGGTCGTCGCCGTATTTGAAGTCATTCCGGTCGCCGCTCTCCATCGCCGCGACATCCTCGCGCATTACCGCTAGTTGCGCGCCCGGAATCTGCTGCTTAAAGAAAGCAAAGGCGCCCGCGTGGTCGGCGTGGGCGTGACCGTTAATCATGAGCTTGATGTCTTCATGTTTAAATCCGAGCTTACGGATGGAGGCGACCATCATCGGACCGGACGAAGGCATGCCGGTGTTCATCAGAATAAGCCCTTCCCAGGTGATAAACAGAAATGCTCCGAGTCCCTTGGTTCCCACAAAATAAATCGGTCCCGCTATCCTCACTGGCTCAGCAGGCTCCTCCCACTTGAGATTCTTTCCGGCGAGCTCAATAAAGAGCTTGTTGTCGGTTTCCAGTTTTTTTAACAGCTCTTCTTTTGTCATACCGGGTGGCAATTCCTGAGCGAAAGCTTGTGCTCCCAGGATTAAAAAGAAGGCAATACTGTTTAAAGTCAGCGTCAGTTTGTATTTCAAATAGTTCATTTTTTTATCTTCTCCACCGATTTTCATTTTTCCTGTCCTTGTAACTGTTTAGGAGTATTGGGGGAGGAATTGAGGCCGAAGGGAGTTTTGGAAGAATTCCTGTAGGGCCTCCAGCGCGTGCAAGCCTTGTTTGCGGGCGGTGGACTGGTAGCTACAGATCCGACAAAATGCCTTGGCGGCAGACGGGCTTTCAACTACTTCGCGCGTTCGACTTGGCGTAGCAGAAAGAGAATACGCCCCCGTCGTCTCCGGATCGCTCCGCGCCAATATCGCAGAAGCCCGCTCAGGGGTGTACTCGTCGTTACCATGTTCCATACCTATCAAACTATGTTTTCCACGGACTCCGACACGATTAGGCCTGAATAGTTACAATTTCCGGAGCACACAACCTTCGCAGGGCGAAATGCTTCTCACTTCGCCTTGCGGGAAAGACCGGGGCCCCTTCCCCGGAAGAATAAAACCAGAAAACAGAAAGCCGAAATACGAACCCGCCCCCCAAGAGAACGGAGGCGGCTGAACAGCGCACAACAACACGCAGGGTGCTCCGCGACACCGTTCCGGTGCCGCTTCGGGCCTCCGGCCAAACGGCATTTCGAGGCGCGCCGGCAGTTCGGATTGAGCTTCGAGGCTACGCCCGCTTTCGCGGGCTTGCTCTCAGCTCATTCTCAGCGCACGTTGCGGGCAGGCGCTCTGGGGGCTTGCACCCCTCTCTGCGCCCGTCCTCGCGTAGCGGCGCTGCCTCGAAAAGCTGCTTCACCCTCCGCTGGCGTTGGGTGAAATGCCGAGCCTAAAAAAGTCGGGTCCCGTTATCCCATCGGGATCCGATTGGAAAGGCTGGTTTTAAGGGGCAAAAAGGCCAAATCCCAGAAAAGTCCGATTGACTAATGATATCGTATATGATATCTTAAGAGGATGCTTGTTATCCTGGACACCAACGTGGTTTTCCAAGCCCTGTATAGCCAGGATGGGGCATCCCATTTCATTTTGGGCCTGGTTCGGAGCCAGAGAATCAAGCTGGCCCTGTCCATGAAGGTCTTCACCGAATACGAAGCCGTATTGAAGCGGAAAAAGAACTTGAAGTTAATGGATTTGACCGAGGAAGACGTTGAAAAGGTCCTTACGTTCTTGGCCTTCATGGGTAGGCCCTTCGATACCCACTTTTTGTTCCGTCCGAATCTCAAAGATGAAGATGACAATATCTTTGTGGAGTTGGCTTTGGCAAGCAATGCAAGGTTTCTCATCACAAGCAATACGAAGGACTTCAAAAGGAACGCCCAGCTAAAATTCGCGGACTTCGAGGTGGTCACACCCGCAGAGTTTGCCAAGATGTGGAGAAAAGAAAATGAAGAGTAAGCACAGCACCCTGATTCTTAGGCTTCCAAATGAACTGAAGCACAAGGTGGAGCTCATGGCTGAAGAGCAGGGAGTTTCCCTGAACCAGTTTGCTCTTTATGCTTTTACAAAAGAAGTGGTTCAGTCGGAAACTCGAAGTTATTTCCAAAATATCTGGAAAGACAAAGGGAAGAAGGAAATATTGGCCAACTTTGATGAGGTCATGAGGAAAGTGGGTAAAAAAAAGGTCCCAGACTGGGACAAAATCTAATACTTGCCCCTTAAAACGAATGCGGGCTCGGCACTTCAACCCAACACGCGCCAGTAGGGAAACCCCGGGCATGCTTCGCATTGGGGTTTCGCAAATGGCTTGAGAAGGGTGCGCGGCAATTCACGCGTCGCATAGCCAAAATTGGCGGGGGCGACCGCTGACCAGCTTGGCGGTTATCGTGAGCCTGATTGCCGGTACGCGGACGAAAACCGGATTAAAGGTGCGATGCGAGATAGACAAGAGCCGCTACCCCAAAGGGGAGAAAATCTCGGACGCTCAAATGGCAAAATTGAATCTGAAACTGGAAAAATTCCATGAGAATTGGAATTACACGATTCATCCGAATCGGAGTCGTCGAATTGATCGATAATTCTTTAACGAGCCCTTAGTTGGGGCAGCAATTACCCTTTTGGGAGTTGCGGTCATCATGTACTGGCCTCGATCCTAACCCACTCTTTTTGGCCAAGGCTTCATCCAGCACATCGCATCCTGAATCGAAGCAGAGGTCACTGCACCTCTGCATGGCCTCCACCAGCAGTCCCCGCACTTCCTTGAGTTCAAGGATTTTCCTGTCGACGTCTTTGAGTTTCGACTCTGCTTCCGCCGCCCATTTCTTGCTCGGCTGACCCTGTCTTCGGACGGCCAGCATGTCACGGATTTCCGTTAAAGTGAACCCCAGTACCTTGGTCCTTTGGATGAACTGCAGGTCGGACAGCGCAGACTCCGGATAGTCCTTGTAATTATTGGATGCTATCCTCTTCCGGTCTGGCTTCCTGGGACCAATCAGGGATTCCTTCTCGTAGAAGCGGATAGTATCCCGCGAAAGTCCAGAACGCTTAGAAAGTTCGCCAATCAGCATGGTACCCCCTTGACCGTGGAGTATACTCCACGGTTTATCTTATAACATAGACAAAAGGGAGGTCGCGATGAAAGCTGCTCAATTCTCAGCCACGGTACCAAGGCGGACGGGAAAGACTTGGAAAGGTTTGGGTTTGGGAGCCTTGGGGGTGGGCCTTGCCTGCCTGGGGTGCTGCCTTGCTCCTTTTCTGGGCGTCCTCCTGACAGTTGGAGCAGGGGCTTCCTTCGCCGGCTTTTTCCGGTCCTGGACACTCCTGGCCGTCCTTGGGACATTGGCCTTGGTCCTTGCAATTTTCGTCGTACGGAAATCTAGGAGGGCCGCATGCTGCCCCCAACCAGGTTCGGAGTGTGGGGCTGATTCATGTCGCATCCCGCCTTCCATTTCCACGGAGAAAGGAATCGGACAATGAGTCTCTGGGTTCGAACCTTCTTCTGCGCCTTTATGGCCACGCCATGGATGACCGGATGCAGCTCAATCGAGAAATTCTGCGGCGGCGGAAAAGCAAAAATCGTGAATGAAACGAAAGATAAGAAAATGAACCCGAAATTGGATTTCCCGGCCGTTACCCGTGAGGAATTGTCCAAGGGCATCGCAGGTGGAAATTTGATTTTGATTGATGCCAACGGTACCGAGTCCTATACGGAAGGACACATCCCCGGTGCCATGGACTTCGAGGCGATTTCCCATCAGCTGGCGAAAACTCTTCAAGCCGACACGGCTACCCCGCTCGTGGTTTACTGCGGAGGCCCCCGCTGTATGGCCTGGAAGAGTGCGGCTCAGGCACTTGCCAGCCAAGGATTTACGAATATTTCCCACTATCCAGGAGGCCTCCAAGAATGGATGGAGACGAACATGCCTTTGGAGTCCGCTCCTGCAAGGCCTGCAAGTCATAAAATAGGTGCGCCGGAAATTCCAACTAAGGGTCTGTAAATAAATAATTGACTGGATCGGGGTATTGGGTTACCTTT
>CBILQL010000236.1:0-7468 GCA_966238865.1 uncultured bacterium | reverse complement strand
ACCGCGCTTGCCAGCCACATCGCACCGGATTGGGAACGCCCCTGGGTACAATTGTGGCCAACCGGACGGAAGGACCCGCCCTAGGGCGTCGTAAGGCCCTCTAGATTGTATCCGGAGGCACAGTCATGCAAACGTTCCCTTCCCGGACATCTCACCTGGCATCCCCCCTGGCCGTCGTCCTGGGCGCACAGAGCACACTGGGCGCTAAAAGGTTTCACGCCGCACCCGTCGCCTTCTTCGCTCTTGCCGCTCTCATCGCCCTGGGCGCCCCTGCCGCCTCCCATGCCGCCCCCGACTTCAAGCTCATCGGCTACGGGGCGGTGTCCGGGGACGGCGTCTCCACGACCACCGGGGGCGCGGGCGGCAAGGTCGTCGTCGTCCGGACCCTGGCCGAGCTGCAGGCCTGGGCCTCCGACCGGGAAAAGAACACGACCCCGGAAATATTGCAGATCAACGGGAAGATAGCCGCCTCCAGCTCGGCCCTGATCACCATCAAGAACGGCGCCAATATCACCATCGAAGGCGTCGGCAAGACCGGGGAATTGCAGAACGTCGGCCTCAACATCCGCGATTACGTGAACGTCATCGTCCGGAACCTCACCATCCACGAGGTCCTGTACCCCAACGACGCCCTCACCCTGGACAATGTCCAGCACGCCTGGGTCGACCGCTGCGAGCTGTACAGCAGAATAGGCGAGGGGATCGGCGTCGACACCTACGACGGCCTGCTCGACATCAAGAAGGGCTCCAGCTACGTCACCATCTCCTGGAACTACCTGCACCACCACATGAAGTGCTCCCTCATCGGGCATACCGACAACACCGGCCAGCGGGAGGAAGATTCGAAAATCCGCGTGACCTACCATCATAATTGGTTCAGCAACACCGACGGGAGGAACCCGAGCCTGCGCTTCGGGGCGGCGCACATGTTCAACAACTATTTCGACAACATCACCGACTACGGCATCGCGGCCCGGGACGGCGCCCATGCCAAGCTGGAGAACAACGTCTACCACAACGTGAAGCTGCCGATGTCGACGGACAAGTTCCCGGTGGACGGCCTGCCCAACGGATACATCTGCGAAACCGGCAACGTCCTGAGCGGCACCACCGGCGCCAAGGTCATCTCCCAGACCGGCTGCGAATTCTGGAACGCGTCCACCCTGCCCTATGCCTATTCACTGGACGCGGCGAACGCGGTGGAGGCCCTGGTGAAGCAGTATGCGGGCTTCGGGAACAACGCGCCCACCGCCCTCGCGGAGGGCGGCCGGGCATACGGGAGCGGCCGCGATACGCAGGCCGGGGCTGGCACCCAGGGCGGCGTCCGGAGCGCCATCCGGGACGGCATGAGGAACGGAGGGGGGGCCGTCGGCTTCACGTCCGCGACCGGGAGCCTCCATGACGCAGCCGGAAAGAGGCTGCGCATGGCCCGCGACCGGGGAATGCCCCACGACTAGGGACGTCGGGAAAAGGTCCCGCTACTCCCGCGGTCAGCGCGTGGCGTTGACCATGGCGCGCACCGAGGCCCCGGTGGCGCGGTCGGAGAGGGTCAGGAACAGCAGGCCGCGCATCCGGTCCTCCAGGAGGGGCACGAAGCCGTCGGAGACCCGTCCCCGGAACAATACCGCGCCCCGCACGTCGGTGACGACGGCGTCCACCTCGCCGGCCGCGCCGACGTATCCGATGCCGCCCTGCCGGATCCGGGCCTCGAGCCTGTCGTCCAGGTACACGGGGGCCTTCGCGCCCGTGGTCCCCTCGTCGATGTTCATGGACAGCTTCATGAAGTCGATAACGTAGGACCCATCGGATTCCTTCGCGATGGTCTTGCCGCCCTGCCGCACGGTGAAATTGTTCCCGAACGTGGCTGCGTCGAGCTTCACCCGCAGCATCACGCTCTTGGGCAGCTTGGCATGCGGCGATGTCCAGGACATGGTCCAGCCCGCTCCCGTGGGGACGGGCGCCACCGCATCCATGGTGAAATGGGCGCGGTAATAGGCGCCGATGTTCTGGTAGGTGTCGATCCAGACGCCGGCGGCCACCGCTGCATCCAGCAGCTTCTTGTTGTTGGCGGGCGTGACGCTGTAGGAGTCCGGATTCTCCTTCACGTCGTGGATGATGGTGATCAGCCATCGGTTCTCCGACTTCGCCGAATTGATGGCGCTGACCGCGCCGTCCGCCCCGGTGGGAGTCAGGATCAGCCCTTGGACGTCCATCCAATCCGCGGGCTGGGTGTTCCAGGCATAGCGGGTGCCTCCGCAGCTGCGGCCCATGAAGTTCTCCGATCCCACGCCGCTCTTGCCGTTCACGACGCAATTGGGATAGGCGAAGGTCACCGATTGCATGGAGGTGTCCGTATCCCGAAGGTACTTCGCCATGTCGCTGATTACGGTCGCCGCCCCGGGATCGGCGCCCAGGCTCTGGTGGTTCCGGGGATGGTTGGTGAGCTCGTGTCCGTTCTTCGCCACCTTGATCCAGTCGCTTTTCCGGGACTCGTAATCGCCCCCCGCGCCGGTGGAGCAGATGAAGAAGGTGGCCTTGATCTTCAGCGCGTCTAGTTGCGGCACCAAGGTGGGAAGTTGGCTGGTGCGCGCATCGTCATAGGTGAAGCTCACCGCACCGGTCTTCCCGTTCCAGGGCACCGTGGTGACGGGCCCCGCAAGGGCGGCGGAACCGACTAGGAGAGGGGCGACAAACCTGGATGCTGCTGTCTTGGACATGGACGTTTCCTTCGTGGCAGTCCGGGGAAAGGTAAGTCCTGTCCGCCATTCCCGCAGGCGATTTCCCTGTTCAGTCGTCCAGACCCAGGCCGTCCAGTATCCGCGGGATGCATTTTTCCACCCGCGCCTCGCGGGTTTGGGATTGCTTGGCCGACGAAAAATAGAGGAGATAGGCCCTTTGGCGCCCCGGCGTCAACGCTTCGAAAGCGGTTTTCAATGCGGGCATTCCCTGCATCCGGATGCGGAATTCATCCACAACCGGGAACTCGCGGGTTTTCTTGAAGGCAACTTTGGCGCCGGATTTTTCTACGTCGACGGCCTCGCGGATATAGGCCTTCAAGGTCGGAGCCAGCTTGACGATCTCCCGGGCATTGGTGAACCGGATCTGCCGCGCCGCCTGCACGTTCTTGGTCTGCTGGATCAGGATGCCCTTCGGGTCCTTCAGCAAGGCGCCTTTGAAGAACAGCAAGGCGCAATACTCCTTGAAGTCATGGATCAGGACGATATTGCTGCCCTCGAGGGAGTAGCAGGGATGCCCCCATTTCACCTCCTCGGTCAACTCGCAACTCAGGGCGATGGTCCGCAAGGCCTTCACCTCGGCCTTCCATTTGTCGGCCTTCTGGAAATAAAACTCCACTTTGGGATTCTTCTTCGCCGCCACCGCCATTCTCCTTTGCAACCTGGCCGGAAACCTGGGCACGATCGTTCCCACCTCCGGCACCCAGGAGAATAGCAATAATGGTCCGTATCTTGACACGTAAGAATATTCTTACCTATTATTGGTCCATGCAACCTTCGCCCCCGCAAGAACCGGAAGCCTTCGGGGCCATCAGCAGCGCGGTCCGGCGGCAGATCCTGGACCTGCTCGCGGAGGGCGAGCGTCCGGTCAACGGCATCGCCAGCCATTTCGAGATGAGCCGGCCCGCCATCTCCCAGCATCTCCGCATCCTCCTGGCCGCGGGCCTCGTGGCCGAGGCCCGGCATGGCCGGGAGAACCGCTATCGCCTGGTCCCCGAAAGCCTGGCCCCGGTGCGGGATTGGATTTCCCATTACGAGCGGTTCTGGGACGACAACTTCAAGCGCCTGCAGGCGCATCTCGCCAAAAGGAGCCAACGATGACGAAAACCGTGAAACGGGAGCTCGCATTCCCCCAATCCCGGGAAGAGGTCTGGAAGGCCCTCACCGACAGCGAATCCCTGGCCGAGTGGATGCACCCGAACGATTTCGCACCGCGCGTGGGCCACCGCTTCACCTTCCGCGTCCCGCCCAAGCCGGAGGTGAACTTCGAAGGTCTGATCGTCCATTGCGAAGTGCTCGTCTGCAACCCGCCGGAAGCCCTCTCCTTCACCTGGGTCGCCGGGGATCTCAATACGCGGGTCGACTATCGCCTCGAGACCGACGGACGGGGCACCAAGGTCTTCTTCGAGCATAGCGGCTTCGAACAGGAGCACGCCTACGGCGGGGCCGTCTACGGCTGGAAGCTCATGCACGGCAAGCTGGACGAAATCCTCGCACGCAACGCAAACGACAGGAAAGGAAGCGCCACGCCATGACCAAAACCCGGAAAATCATTTATTGGGTCTTCACCCTCTGGTTATCCCTCGGGATGCTCTCCACGGGCGCCTTCCAGGTCTTGAACATCAAGGAGGAAACCGAGTTCATCATCCGCCTGGGGTATCCCGCCTATATCCTGACCTTCCTGGGCGTGACGAAAATCCTCGGGGTGGCGGCGGTGCTCGTTCCGAAATTCCCGCTCGTCAAGGAATGGGCCTACGCCGGCTTCTTCTTCACCATGGCCGGCGCCGCCTACTCCCACATCGTCGCCGGCAGTTCCGCCAAGGACATCTTCCCCCCGTTCCTGCTCCTGGCCCTGACGGCGATTTCGTGGTACACCCGTCCCGAAAGCAGGAAGGTGGTGACGGCATGAAGAACGCGAACGCCGGCAAGATGAAGCTGTCACCGGGGGATCGGGAAACCCTGCTCGACACCCTGAAGTCCCGCTTCGAGAAGAACCAGCGCCGCCATAAAGGCCTGGAGTGGGCCAAGGTCCTGGCGAAGCTGGACGCCGACCCCGGAAAATTGTGGTCGCTCCACGAAATGGAAAGGACCGGCGGCGAGCCGGACGTCGTCGGCCAGGACAAGAAGACGGGCGAATACCTCTTCTTCGATTGCTCCGCGGAAACCCCCAAGGGACGCCGGAGCATCTGCTTCGACCACGAAGCGCTGGAATCCCGGAAGGAGCACAAGCCGAAGGACAGCGCCATGCACATGGCGGAGGCCATGGGCGTGGAGATGCTGACCGAGGAGGAGTACCGGGACTTGCAGAAGCTCGGGGAATTCGACACCAAGACGTCGAGCTGGGTGAAGACGCCCGCGAAAATCCGGGATCTCGGCGGCGCCCTGTTCTGTGATCGCCGATTCGATACGGTCTTTCTGTACCACAACGGCGCCGAGTCCTATTACGCTGTCCGGGGCTTCCGCGCTTCGCTCAGGGTCTAAGCCCGGTCCGGAAAGTCCCTGGCTGCCGGCTGCTAATCCCAGGGGTTGCGACCCGCCAGGGGCGCGGCCGGTGTCAGTCCGTCGTCAGACCGGCGTTCTCGGCCGTCAAACTTAGGGCCTCAGCCCTTATACCGAGGCCCCCAGCCCCGCGATCCTCCGCTCCAGGAAGCGCCGCTCCGGCTCCTGCCGGGTCAGCTCCAGGGCGCGGCGGTAGGCAGAGGCCGCATCGGACTTGCGGCCCAGGCGGCGCAGCAGATCCGCCCGCGCCGAATGGACCAGGTGGTAGTCGGCCAGGTCGCCGCGGGAGAGGAGCCCGTCGATGAGGCCGAGCCCCGCCTCCGGGCCGTCCCGCATGGCCACGGCCACCGCCCGGTTCAGCTCCACCACCGGATTGGGATCGGCGCGCAGCAGCACGTCGTACAAGCCGGCAATCTGGGCCCAGTCGGTGGCTTCGGGCGAGGCGGCCTCGGCATGCACGGCGGCGATGGCGGCTTGCAGGGTGTACGGCCCGAAGCGGCGGGACCGCAGGGCCTCCTCGGCCAAAGCCGATCCCTCGCGGATGAGCTCCGGGTTCCAGCGGGAGCGATCCTGATCCTCCAGGAGGATCAGCTCGCCGTCGCCGGGATCGCGGGCGGCCCTTCGGCTTTCGTGGAGGAGCATCAGGGCCAGGAGGCCCTTGGCCTCGGGCTCGGGAAGCAGCTCCGCCAGCAGGCGCCCCAGGCGGATGGCTTCGCCGGAGAGATCGGGCCTCGCCACCGCGTTCCCGGAGGACGGGGAATATCCTTCGTTGAACACCAGGTAGAGGACGCGCAGGACCGCGTCCAGCCGCTCGGGAAGCTGGTCCGGGGCAGGCACCTCGTAGGGGATTCTCGCCTCGCGGATCTTGGCCTTGGCGCGGACGATGCGCTGGGCGATCGCTGGCGATTCCGCCAGGAAGGCCCGGGCGATTTCCTCGGTGGTGAGGCCGCACACCTCCCGCAGGGTCAGGGCGATGCGGGCCTCCGGGGCCAGGGCCGGGTGGCAGCAGGTGAAGATGAGACGGAGCCGGTCATCCTCGAGGCCGGCGTCAGACGGCCCACACTCCCCCCGGAGACCCGTCCCGCCGCCCGCCTGCGCTTCCGCCAGCGCGCCGTCCTCGGCATCGTCCTCGAGCTGCCGGGCCAGTTCGCCTGCGTAGTCGTCGAAGCGGGCCCGACGCCGGATGCCGTCGATCGCCTTGAAGCGCCCCGTGGACACGAGCCAGGCGCGGGGATTGCCCGGCACCCCGTCCCTGGGCCAACGCTCCACCGCGGTCCGGAAGGCCTCGTGCACCGCCTCCTCGGCGAGATCGAAATCTCCCAGGAGGCGGATCAAGGTGGCCAGCACCCGGCGGGATTCCTGTCGGTAGACAGCCTCCACCTTGGCCAGGACCGCTCCAGGCTCCGTACCGCCTTCGCCGCCTACGCTGCCCACGCCGTCCATAGCGAGCCTACCGCGGTCCCGTCCTTCAAGCCCGCGGCGCCTCGGTCTGCAAGGCCCCGGTCACCTCGAAGAACTCGATGGGCCGGATTTCCACCGCGCATCCCATTCCCTCCCCCACCCGCGCCGCGGGATGCTTGGAGGCCGCCTGGATGGCTTCGTTCAAATCCCTCGCTTCGAGGATGAAGAAGCCGCCCACCTGCTCCTTGGTCTCGGCATAGGGCCCGTCGAACAGGACCGTCTTGCCGTTGAGGGGCCGCAGGGTGGTGGTGGATCGCGTGGGAGACAGGGAGGCGATGAGGGCCAGGTGGCCGCCCTGGTGAAGCTCCTCGTCATGCGATTTGCACTTCACGCCCATCTCGTCGAGCTCGGCCTTGGACATGGCCGCGTACTTCTTCTCGTCGCCGTAGGCCAGACACAGGTATTTCATGGCATCCTCCGCTCAGGCTGCCGCGTCCGGGATGGTTTTCGCCCGGCAGAATTCGACGGGGCGGATTTCGATGCCCCATCCCATGTTCTCCCCAAGGTTGGCGGCCGGATGCATGGAGGCGAGCTGGATGGCCTCCTGGATGTCCTTGGCTTCGAGGAGGAAGAAAGAGCCCAATTGCTCCTTGGTCTCCACATAGGGGCCGTCGGTGACCCAGGGCTTGCCGTTCTTTGGCCGCACCGAGACCGTGGCCTTGGTGGCGGCCAGGGAGGCCACCATCTCCATCTTGCCGGTGGCTTCCAGGGCCTTGTCCAGGGGACCGCACTGGGCGACGATGGCTTTCATCTCCTCCGGGGAGGTCTTTTCG
>CBILQL010000235.1:0-7512 GCA_966238865.1 uncultured bacterium | reverse complement strand
GGCCAACCGGACCATGGCCGGGCTGCCGATATCCATGGTGTTGCCGGTGCCGGAATGGTTGTGGTAGTAGCGGCGGGGCTGGTTGGCCGGCCCGGTGAGGGCGTAGTAGGAGGGGTTGTCCAGCCCCTTGAAGGAAAGGGTCGGCCCCATCTCGTTGCCCTCGGCGCTGTGGTTGAAGACCACGTCCAGGATCACCTCGATGCCGGCCTTGTGCAGCGCCTTGACCAGCGTCTTGAACTCCTCCACCTCGGCCCCGGGCTCCCGGCCGGCGGCGTAGCTTCCCTCCGGCGCGAAGAAGCCGTAGGTGTTGTAGCCCCAGTAGTTGGCGAGCCCCTTCTCCCGCAGGTGGTCGTCCTGGTAGAATGCGTGCACGGGCATCAGCTCCACGGCGTTCACGCCCAGGGAGACGAGGTGCGGGATCTTCTCGATGAATCCCAGGTAGGTGCCGGGCTTCCTCACCCCGGAGCCGGGATGGGCGGTCATGCCCTTGAGATGGACCTCGTAGAGGATGAGCTCCCCCATGGGGATTTCCAGCCGCTGGTCGCCCTCCCAGTCGAAGGCCTTGCCGTAGGCCAGGCACTTCGGCATGGCGGAGAGGGAGTCCCGCTCGTCGAGGCTCAGGTCGCGGTCCGGCGACAGGGCGTCGTAGGCCAGCAGAGCGTTCCCCTCGCCGCGGAAGCGGCCGGCGTAGGCGCGCGCGTAGGGGTCGAGCAGCAGCTTGCTCTCGTTGAAGCGCAGGCCCATGCCGGGATTGAATTCGCCCCGGGCCCGGAAGGCGTAGAGCTGTCCGTGGGCGAGGCCGGTCACGAAGACGTGCCGGGTGAAACCCGTCCGGCCGGGGAGCGGGATGACGTCCGTGGGCTCGCCGTCGGGCCGATCGAAGAGCACCAGGAAGATCTCCTGGGCGTGCCGGGAATATACGGCGAAGTTGATCCCGTCCGGGGTGACGGTGGCTCCGAGGGGATGGGGAGAGCCCGGCAGGACGGAACGGCTGGACCGCCGGACCACCTTGCGCTCGGGCTGGCGGTATCGCGGACGGGCGGTACGGGGGGATTTCCTGCGATGGGCCTCGACCGTGACGTAGTTCCCGTCCTTGGTGCGCCGGCGGGCGCTGCTGTTGGATTCTTGCATAGGGTTGAAAATAAAGCTGTTTATTCGCAATGCAGAATTTTTTCTAATTTTCCCGGCAGCTTTGGAGGCGTGACCGAGCGGTTGAAGGTGTCAGTCTCGAAAACTGAAGTACGTGAAAGCGTACCGTAGGTTCGAATCCTACCGCCTCCGGAGCAAAAATCTTTCTTTATTGGGATGGACGCGGCTTCGGCCGGTTCCCCGGACGATTCGGCCCTTTCCAGGCGCATTTTCGACTCCACCCTGGATGCCGTGGTCGTCATCGATGACCGGGGCATCGTCCGGGATTGGAATTCCCGGGCCGAGGCCCTATTCGGATGGCCGGCAGCCGACGCGCTGGGCCGGCCCATGGCCGAACTCATCATCCCGCCCCGCTTCCGCGAAGCGCATCACCGCGGCATGTCCCGCTTCCTGGCCTCGGGCGAAGGCCCCATCCTGGGCCGGCGCATGGAGATGCGCGCCCTGCGCCGGGACGGTTCGGAGTTCCCGGTGGAGCTCTCCATCTCGGCGGCCAGGCGGGACGGGGCCTGGACCTTCATCGGCTTCCTGCGGGACCAGACCCTGGAGAAGCAGGCCCTGGGGAAGCTGCAGGTGCAATCCGCCCTGTTCCGCATGCTGGCGGAGTCACCATCGCCGGAAGCCATGGAGGCGGCCCTGCTGGAGTCCATATGCGCCCTGGAACCCTGGCTGTTCGGAGCCTGTTGGCGGCCGGACGGGGATCGCATCCGCTGCGGCGCGCTACGGGAGCGTTCCGGACTGTCCTTTCCGGAAGTCCGGGCCCGCACCCTGGATCTCGTCCTGCGCCCCGGGGAGGGCCTCCCGGGCCGGGCCTGGGAGGCCAGGGTCCCGGTGTGGATGGCCCACCGCGAGAAGGAACCCGGCCTCCGGCCCCGCCTGGAGGCCGCCCGCCGCGAGGGGCTCATGGCCGCCTTCGCCCTGCCGGTCGTGGTGCGCGGGGAAACCTTCCGGGTCTTCGAATTCTTCAGCCGGGACCCCCGCGAGCCGGATCCGGACCTGATCGCCTTCGCCGCCAGCCTGGGAGGGCAGCTCGGGCTGTACCTGGATCGGAAGGCGGCCGAGGAGGAGGTGGCGAGGTACCAGAAGCGGTACCAGGCGCTGATGGAGGCCAGCAGCGACGTGGTGGCCATCGTGCTGCCGGACGGCCGTGTGGAGTACGTGAGCGAGTCCATCGCCAAGGTGATGGGATACACGGACCGGGAATACACCGGCCGGATCGCCTTCGACGACATCCATCCCGAAGACGTGGGCAGGGCCAGGGAGACGTTCGCCCGGGTGCTGTCCCGGCCCGGCGCCGCGGCCGGCCTGGAGATGCGCGTGCGCCACAAGGACGGGTCCTGGCGCTGGCTCGAGGGCATGGCCACCAACATGCTGCACGAGCCGGCCATCGGCGGGTTGCTGGCCAATCTGCGGGAGATCACCGAGCGGCGCCGGGCCCAGCAGGAGCGCGAGACCCTGCTCGGCCGCTTGCGGGAGGAGCGGGAGCGGCTCTCGGCCATCCTCGATTTCACCCCCATCCCCATCGTGCTGCTGGACCCCGGCTCGGGGCGCGTCGACTTCGCCAACAAGGCGGCCCACCGGCTGGCCGGCGGGACCTTCCCGACCGGCCTCGCCTACGCCGAGTTCCCCGAAGGGTTCCACGCCGTGGACAAGGGCGGGCGCCGCCTGGGCCCGGAAGAGGCGCCCAGCACCCGGGCGGCCCGGGGCGAGAACCTCGCGGACATGGAGGTGACCTGGAACGTGGGCGGGAAGCCGAGGGATCTGCTCGTCAACAGCGCGACCTTGAGCGGGCTGGACGGGAAGCCCGAGACCGTGGTCATCGCCTTCCAGGACGTCTCCCACCTCAAGCAGGTGGAGGCCCAGCTCCGCCAGAGCCAGAAGATGGAGGCCATCGGCCAATTGGCCGGCGGCATCGCCCACGACTTCAACAACCTCCTCACCGCCATCAACGGCTACAGCTCGATGGCCCTCGAGAGGCTGGCCCCGGAGGATCCCCTGCACGGCTTCATGTCCGAGGTGCTGCGCTCCGGCGAGCGCGCCGCGGGCCTCACCCGCCAGCTCCTGGCCTACAGCCGCAAGCAGGTCCTGGAGGCGCGCGTCTGGGATCTCAACGTCATCGTCGGGGACATGCAGGCCATGCTGCGGCGCCTCATCGGCGAGAACATCGCCCTGTCCACGGCGCTCTCCCCCGTCCCGGCGAAGGCGAAGGTGGACCGGGGGCAGGTGGAGCAGATCCTGCTCAACCTCCTCCTCAACAGCCGCGACGCCATGCCGGACGGCGGCCGGGTGATCCTGGAGACCCGCCGCATCGAGCTGGACGCGGAGTATTGCGCAGTGCATCCGGAGGCCCAGCCCGGCCCCCACGCCGTGCTGTCGGTGAGCGACACCGGCGTCGGGATGACGACGGAGGTGAAAAGCCGCGCCTTCGAGCCCTTCTTCACGACCAAGGAGGTGGGCAAGGGCACGGGGCTGGGGCTCTCGAGCGTGTACGGCATCGTGAAGCAGAGCGGCGGCTTCGTCTCCCTCTACAGCGAGCCGGGCCGGGGGACCTCGATGCGGATCTATTTCCCGGAGGCCGACACGGAGGCGCGTCCCGAGTCCGCGGCCGCCGCCGCGCCCTCCTTCCGGGGCTCCGAGACGGTGCTCCTGGTCGAGGACGAGGAGGCGGTGCGGCGGTTCGCGGCCCAGGCGCTGGAAGTGCAGGGCTATGCCGTGTCCAAGGCCGCCAACGGCCGGGAGGCCCTGGAGATCCTGGAGCGCATGCGCGGCGAGGTCTCCCTGGTCGTCACCGACGTGGTCATGCCCGACATGGGCGGCCAGGTGCTGGCCGACCGGCTGCGCGAACGCTTTCCCGGCCTCCCGGTCCTCTTCATCTCGGGCTACACGGAATCGGCGGTGATCCACCGCGGGCTCAGGGACCGCGCGGGCAGCTTCCTGCAGAAGCCGTTCGGGCCCACCGACCTGGCCCGCGCCGTGCGCGAGGCCCTGGACGGGAAGGCCGCCGGTCAGCGGACGATGGAAAGGAAGGAATCGGAGTAGTCGAAGGATTGCGGATCGTTGTAATCCGAGATGCGGACCTTGATCGAATCCGATACCAGGGAGATCCGCCTGCCCCGGTCCGTGGATGCCGATTCCGGCACCGCGAATTCGGATTCGCACAGGACGCGGGGATCGATGCTGCTGTCGTCGGGGAAGCCGGGAACCCGGACCACGCCGCCGCCTGCGCCGAACACCACCAGGTCCACCTGGGCGCTGGTATAGTCGGCGCCCGCCACCACAACCTTCATCTTCGACCCGACCTTGAAGGATCCGCCGTCGGGCGAGACCACCTTGAAGACGGCGAAGCCGGGCCTCAGGGAGTCCGGGAACAGGCTGTCGCTCAGGGCCGCGCAATCGCGCGCCGGAGGAGGAGGAGGGCCGCCGGTTCCGCCTTCGTCGCAGCCCCATATCGCCAGGAGGCCCGACAGGCCCAGCAAGAAGGACCAGCCGGAAACGGAGAATGCGCCGGACCGCCCCCGGAAGCGCCGGGCCGCCTGGACGGGCCTACTCATACCATTCCACCACGCTGCGGCAGCATTGGCGCATGAACCCGAAGCGGGTGATGCGGGTGTCGACGGCCGCCTTCGCGCCGGTCTTGAAGTTCTTCCCGTACTTGAAAACCGCCCTCATCACGTACACCCCGGTGCCCACCGCGTGGCCCTTCCTCGAATAGCCGGTCCAGACGATGCGCTGGACGTAACGCGCCTCGTTCGGGTCGTCGGATCCGTCCGCCGGCTCGATCCGCTCGAGGAGTTTCAGGTCCTCCTCCGTGATTTTGCCGGCGGCGCGGGTGACCGGCTCGCCGAGGTTGGTGAAGATGCTGAGCTCATAGTCCATCGGCGCCTTGGTGATCAGATGGATGACCGCGCCGCCGAAGCTTCCCTCCCGCCCGGGGTTGCAGGTCTCGCACTTGCCGTAGGCGTCGCCGGGAATGGGGTTGCCCCGGGAATCCACGGGGATGAACCCGTTCCCGTCGCGGGACACCACGTCGGCGGCCCGGGCGTCGGAACGGGAGCCGTTGGGGAAGGTCACGTAGAAGCCCGAGATGGACTGGACGGGATTGCCGCCGGTGACGGATTGGAAGACCAGGGTGGCGGGCGCCTTGCCCGACAGGTCGCGGGTGTCCCCGTTGTCGTTGATGGCCGCGGAATCCCCGCCGACCGGCTTGAAGGGCGCGCCGGCCGTGAGATGGAATGCCCATTCCCGCTCCCCCAGCTTCTCGATCCTCGCGATGGGGATCTCGGTCGCGGAGAAGATCACGGTGTCGCGCTTGAAAACCACCGGCTCCACGCTCGCGTCGGCGATGGAGACCGGCTCCGAGTAGGTGACGATCACGCGCGCGAGGGGGTGCTCGCGGTCGGGACCCCGCACTTCCGCCTTGACGATGACCGGGGCCGCCGAATCGTCCACCCGGAAGCGCCCGTCCATGAGCGGGATGGAGGGCTGGCGGAAGGTGCGGCCCGAGGAGTCGGCGTTGGCCACCGAAGTGACGCCCCGGGGGAAGGGATCCTCCAGGGTCACGACCACCCCCTGCCTGTCCTCGCCCCCGCCGGAACCGGCCGCGAAGCGGATCTCCTCCCCGGCCGCGATGCGCTCATGGGTCCCGGCCGGGTCGACGATGGTGAAGGCCAGCTTCTCCGGCAATGCCCCCAGCTCCTCCAGCCAGCGGATGCGCACCGTCTCGATGCGCCCGTCCCCGTCCAGGTCGTGGTAGGAGGCCTGGTCGTGGTCGGGCCCGTACTTGATGCGCACGCGGGCTACCGCGCTGTCTTCGGGGATGAAGGGATGCCGGTAGGCGGCGATCACGTATTCCCCGTGGTCGGCCTGGAGCGTCCCGTCCCCGGGCCGCTTGCCGGCGCTCTGGTGCTCGAAGGGCAGGGACCCGGACCACACCGAGTCCTCGCGCGACGCGGGCCCGTTGGGGACGATCTCGCGGTCCCGCCCGGCGGTGGCGGGTCCCGACACCTGGATGTCCATGTCGAAGGAATCGATGTCGGCCGTCGTGGTCAGGCCGTAGCGCATCGTGGAATCGGCGAGGAGATACGGCAAGCCCCGGAAGTTGAGGGCCGTCGTCTCGTCGTTCTTGAACAGGCGGAGGGTGGCGGGATCGCGGCAGGTCCGGACCAGGGAATCGTAGGGGCCGGTCGCGGTCCGCTCGATGGTGAACCGCACCTCCTGGACGGCGCTTCCGTGCTCGTAGTCGGTGCGGACCAGCATTTTGTTCTCCCCCTGCCGCAGCCGCACCGGACCCGGGAGCCGCAACGTGTAGGACCCGGAATCCGCGGCGGGAAGATGCCCGTCCGCGTCCACGTCGAAGGCGACCGCCGGGGAGTACGAGAGGTTGGCGACCCGGCTGGATGTGGGCGTGGCCCGGCTGAAGAGCCGCTCGGCGATGTCGTTGGTGAGGATGCCCGCCAGCAGCTCGACCTCGCGGATCTGGAAGGAAAGCCCGCCCGTGGCCGCCGAGATGTCCTGCATGTCCTTGAAGTTCTCGGTATTCGCCCCCAGGAAGATGCCGTGCACGGCGATTTCGCCGTCCAGGAACTCCTTGTACCGGTAGGGGCCGCCGTCGATGGGCTTGGGCCGGTTGGGACGCCCGTCCGAGACGAAGATGATGAACTTCCTCGACTTGGGCTTGGACGAGGTCGCCAGAAGATCGTAGGCGGCGCGCAGGACCTCGGTGTAGTTCGTCAAGCCTCCCGGGATCATTTCGATGGTCCCCTTGATGCTGTCGACGGTGGCCTCGTTCAACGGGAGCAGGCGGCCCGAATTGTGGAGCACGGTGCTGCTGAACGTCAGGATGCCGACGTTCATCCCCTTGCCGCCCTTGACCACAGCGCTGTCCAGGAAGGTCTGCAGGGCCGGGCCGCGCAGCGAGCGCGGGTCGCCGCTGATGCATTCCGGGTCTTCCGGCTCGGGACGCAGCGCGTCGCAATACCTGGGAATGCCGTCCTTCACGGCGTTGGAGTCCATCGAACCCGTGTTGTCCATGATCAGCACGAAGTCCGGCGACGCGGTGTAGTTGAAGGAGCTGTCGCAGATGACGAAGCCGTCCTTGCGCACGGCCATCGCGTCCAGCGGCACCTTCAGGGTGGCGCCGTCGAGGACGGCCTTGTCCAGGCACTTCAGGGCGGGCGCGACCTCGCAGATGCGCCCCTGCTCGCCTTGGGCCGGCGCCTTGGACGCCGGGAACAGGATGAGCGCGACGAGGAAGGGCGCGGCCAAGGCCCGCGGTCCAATCGCCGGGAAGGTAGGGTTCGGCCTCATGCTGCACCTCAACGTTGAACCCCTAAAATAATGGCTGCCCGGCTGCGGCCGGTTCCTCCA
>CBILQL010000234.1:0-7529 GCA_966238865.1 uncultured bacterium | reverse complement strand
ATTACGTCAAGCTGAACAACACCAACATCACCGCCGACGGCGGCGGCAACCTCTGGACCAACGAAGCCTGGTATACCCAGCTGAAACTGGGCCCCGGCGATCCGCCCACCGCCGTCCGCCAGGCCAGGGAATTCATCGAGGCCGGCGCTTTCAACGTGCAGCCGGGTGCCATGTCCCTGCCCTTGCCCTTCCACCACCCCTACAGCGTCGCGCTGCTGGACCTGCAGGGCCGGTCGGTGCGGAAGGCCTCCGGCTCGGAGCCGGGCGCCATGGACTTGCGGGGCGTGGTTCCGGGCATCTACTGGGTGGCCGGCCGGGTCGGCGCCGAGCCGATTCGGAAAATGCTCCGGGTGCCCTGAGGCCGGAAGCCTAGAACCGCGCAATTCGAGGCTTTCCCGGACATCCGGGTAGGCCCTCCGTGACTGCCACGTTGCTCCCGGGGGGAAAGCGTGGTATTTTCATAAAAGGCTGTAACACAAGCGCTTACGGCCCAGTCGCCATGGCCGAGCCGATCCCGCAATCCTCCGCTCCCGGCGCCTCCGAGGGCGCTGCAGCCTCCGCATCCGAGGGTGCGGCCTTCGCGCCGTCCGCCGGACTCAGCATCCCCCGCCTGTTCACCCGCGAAGGCATGGATCCTTTCGACGAGGTGGAATGGGAGCTCCGCGACGCCGTCATCACCGACGAAAACGGCAAGGTGTTGTTCGAGCAGAAGGGCGTGGAATTCCCCAAGTCCTGGTCGGCCACGGCCTCCTCGATCGTAGCCTCGAAATATTTCCACGGCCATGGCGAAGGCAGGGAGCGCTCCCTGCGGCAGCTCGTCGGCCGTGTGGCCGGCACCATCGCGGATTGGGGTGCGCAGGACGGCTGGTTCGAGTCCCCGGCCTCGGCCCTGGCGTTCCGCCATGAGCTCATCCGCCTGCTCCTCGATCAGCGGATGGCCTTCAACTCGCCGGTCTGGTTCAACGTCGGCGTCCATCCCCGTCCGCAATGCTCCGCCTGCTTCATCAACTCGGTCGAGGACAGCATGGAGAGCATCCTCGAGCTGGTCAAGACCGAGGGGCTGCTCTTCAAGTTCGGCTCGGGCACGGGAACCAACTTCTCCCGCCTGCGTTCCAGCCGGGAACGCCTGTCCGGCGGGGGCTCGGCCTCGGGGCCGGTGTCCTTCATGCGCGGCTACGACAGCTTCGCCGGGGTCATCAAGAGCGGCGGCAAGACGCGGCGGGCCGCCAAGATGGTGATCCTCGACGTCGATCATCCGGACATCGACGATTTCATCCGCAGCAAGGCCGACGAGGAGCGCAAGGCCTGGGCCCTGGCCGCGGCCGGCTATGCCTCCGGCTTCAACGTGGCGGGCGGCGCCTACGATTCGGTGCAGTTCCAGAACGCCAACCACAGCGTGCGGGTGAGCGACGCTTTCATGGAGGCGGCCGCGGAAGGCCGGGACTGGGAGACCGTGGCCCGCCTGGACGGCGCGCCCATGGGAAGGCAGCCGGCCTCCGGCCTGCTGGATGCCATGGCCGAAGCGGCCTGGATCTGCGGCGACCCCGGGCTGCAATTCGACACCACCATCAACGCCTGGCACACCTGCCCGGAAAGCGGCCGCATCAACGCCAGCAATCCCTGCTCCGAGTACATGTTCCTGGACGACTCGGCCTGCAACCTGGCCTCGCTCAACCTCATGAAGTTCCGCAAGCCGCACTCCGCGGCCGCGGCCCCCGCCCGGGGCGGGAAGGCCGGTGCTTCCGCGGCTCCGGTGGCCCCCGCCGATCCCGATTTCGACGTCGCGGCCTTCCAGCATGCCGTGGACCTGACCCTGCTGGCCCAGGAGATCCTGGTGGACCACGCGGGCTATCCCACGCCCGCCATCGGGCGCAACTCCCATGCCTTCCGCCCCCTCGGCCTCGGCTATGCCAACCTGGGCGCCCTGATCATGTCCCGGGGCCTTCCCTACGACAGCCCCGAGGGCCGCAATTTCGCCGCCGCCCTGACCGCCCTGATGCACGGCCGCGCCAACGCCATGTCGGCCCGCATGGCCGCCTGCAAGGGGCCTTTCCCGGACTTCGCGCCCAACCGCTCCGCCATGCTCAAGGTCATGGCCCGCCACGCCGCCGCGGCCCGCTCCCTGGACGCAGCCGGGGTGCCCGCGGAGCTGATGCTGGCCGCGGGCAAGGCCTGGGACGAGGCCCTGGCGCTCGGGAAGGGCTCCGGATACCGGAATGCCCAGGTTACCGTGCTGGCTCCCACCGGCACCATCGCCTTCATGATGGACTGCGACACCACCGGGGTGGAGCCGGACATCGCGCTCGTGAAGTACAAGCGACTCTCGGGCGGCGGGATGCTCCGGATCGCCAATCGCGGGGTGGGGGAGGCCCTGCGCCGCCTGGGCTACGGGAGCCGGGAGGCCGAGGAGATGCTGGCCTGGCTGGATCGCACTGGCACCCTGGAAGGCGCTCCCCACCTGCTGGAGGCGCACCTGCCCGTCTTCGACTGCGCCTTCCCCGCCGAGGGCGGGGCGCGCAGCATCCCGCCGATGGGGCACCTGCGCATGATGGCGGCGGTGCAGCCCTTCCTGTCGGGGGCCATCTCCAAGACCGTGAACATGCCCCGTGAGTCGACGCCGGGAGCCATCCGCGACATCTTCACGGCGGCCTGGAGACTGGGCCTCAAGTCCGTGGCCGTGTACCGGGACGGATCCAAGCGCACCCAGCCCCTCTCCACCTCCGCCGCGTCCGGCGAGGACGCTCCGCCGCGACGCCGGCTCCCCGACGAGCGCAAGGCCATCACCCACAAGTTCAGCATCGCCGGCCACGAGGGATATGTCACCGCGGGCATGTATGAGGACGGGTCTCCCGGGGAGCTGTTCATCGTCATGGCCAAGGAGGGCTCGGTGATTTCGGGCCTGCTCGACAGCTTCGCCACCGCCGTGTCCCTGGCCCTGCAGTACGGGGTGCCCCTCAAGGTGCTGGTGGACAAGTTCAGCCACGGCCGCTACGAGCCTTCCGGCTTCACCAACAACCCCGAGATCCGGGTGGCCAGCTCGATTACCGATTACATCTTCCGCTGGCTGGCCCTCAAGTTCCTGCCTTCCGCCGACGCTCCCGCCGCGGACATCGCCGCCGAGGCCGGCCCTGCCCACGGCGAGGAAGCGCCTGTCGCGCTCCCGCAGGCACCGGGATCCGGATCCGGTCAATCCGGGTACGGGCATCGGCCCGTTTTCGGCATCGAAGCCGTCCCTATGCAGATGGATTCGCCGCCCTGCCCCGATTGCGGTTCCCTGATGGTGCGGGCCGGTTCCTGCTTCCGCTGCGGCAATTGCGGCGGGACCAGCGGCTGCGGGTGAGTCCCGGCTCCCGACCCGTTGGTTGCAGCGCGAGACCCGGCGTTTGTAGCGCGGTCGATTGGATCGGCCGGCTACCCGGTGCCGGGTGGGAATCTTAGATGGAGAATTCGAATCTCATGACCCAATACCAATGCTTGGGAGTGATGAGGAAGTCCGCCATATCGGCGGTGCTATAGACGTCCAGCATCCGCAAATGGTCGTTGGCCACCTGCAGGTGGGCATTCATGCCATTGACTATCTGCCTCTTGGCGTATAAGGTCCACTTGATGTCGTCGCGATGGAAGGCGCGGACCTGGTTCGGGAAGTTGTCCAGCACTTCGTCGAAATAGGGAAGGGCAAGACCGTTTCCGTTGGCGCCGCGGGTCGTGTTGGGATAAGGATTCGAGCTGTACTCCAGCTCGAAGGAAAGCATGTCCAGGAGGCCGAAGGTGGGGGCTTCGATGCCCCCCATCCATACGACCCGGTCCATGATTTTTGTGTAGAAGGTCGGATAATTCTTGATGCCCAGGACGATGGCTTCGCCATACAGCTTGAATGGCGATTCCATGGTGAGCGCCCGGCCCAGGTCCAGGGACATGCGGCCCATCAGTTTCTGCCCGGCCAAGGTATAATAGTTCGTATCCACGATCACGACGCCGTCGGGAATGGTCGGTACGGAATCCTTCAGGCGATCCGCATATTCCACGGCCGCCATTTCCATGCCGTTTGACAGCGTATAATACTGATTGTTCTTCTGTTTGGTCGGGGTCACGGCTTCCTTGTCCGCCGCATAGAATCCGTCGAGCATGAACCCGGCGCCCAAGGTGAAGATGCCGCCGAATCGATACGTTGCGATGTCGGTGAAGCTCAAAGCAGTTGCCGGCGCTCGTCCGGTCTGGATGGAAAGTATGGCATCATTGGAGAAGGCCCCTTTCCTGGTATCGACCTTGAAGCCGGACAATTGGGAAAAAGCCGAACCGTTCAGGTTCAAACCGCCCGTGGTGATGACCTGTGGATAGGTCCAGGTGCGGAACATGTACTCGCCCAGGTTCTTGGCCTCGGGATTGTATTTGTAATTGAAAATGCCCGCCGTGATGCGGAGCCAGTGGTTGTCTTCGTCCTCGCGCAGCAGCGTGATCTCACCGTTGGCTTCGGTCAGGCCGAATCCCGATCGGCTGGTATGCGTATAGGGATTCAGGCCGAGATTGCGCGGGAAGACGAAAAAATACCCGCCGCCGACGCCGAAGCGGACCTTGGCGTTTTCGGTCAGCCGGGTTTCCTGCAAAGCCCAAACCGTGGATCGGCTGATCAGCTCCTTGTCCACTTCGGCATTCTCCTGATCGCTGAAGGCCTGCTCGATCTGGCCTACTTCCCAGTTGCCGTTGAATTGGAGGCGACCCAATTGGGGGTAGGATTCCTCTGCCCCCGACGGAAGGGCGAAACCAATCAAACCCGCCGACATTGCCGATGCAAGCAGCCTTATACCCGATGTTTTCATTTAGGAATCTCCCGTAATACGGTAGCGGTTTGAAAAAGTAGCAATAGGTCGATGTGATTGGGGTTGCGATTCGATCACTTTATTCGGACAGGTTGATTTTGTCTTGATCCCATGGGAGCAGGGCCGGAATGATTGGACGAGGCCCATGGATGTGCGATATTTATCAAGGTGGTGTCCGACGCTGCACTGGAAAACGCCCCCGCCAGTTGCTTGGCAGGGGAGATCCGGCAACTATGGCATCAGCGAGGGCTGAACCGAGGCCTTGCGGCCCAAGAAATCGCGGCCCATAAAGGTTTCAAACCTGAAGTTCTGGAGTTTTTTCCCAGCCCGGAAATCATGCCGCAAAACCACGGTCGGCGGCACTGCCGCAGCCAGGATGGTGTTCCAAGGCAAAGAGGTGGTGGTGGCATTGTCGACCACCCAGATATTCCGGTAAACCACTTCGCTGGCCGCATCATGATTCTGCAACATGATTGAAGTTCCGGGAAAACCGCCTTCCGTTCTCCCGTTAACCCTATAATTGTCCTGCACGAGCACGCCGTTCAGGTAGGCCGTGATGTTCGCGGCCTCGCCGCCGGCGGGAGTGTAATAGACGTCATAAGTCTGCCAGGTCATTGGCGGCAAGCAGGAATTGATTTTCGGCGGGCTGTTTCCATACACTGCGCCCATTTCATTGGCCGCCCCGGAGAGACCGAAAGAATCGAGAACCTGCATTTCATGCATATTCTTGAAATAGACGCCGCTATTGCTGCGAATTTGTTCCCGTCCCAGGGGCGAGAAGGCTTGCCTGATCTCGATATGCAGGTAAACAGTGCCATGGGCGATTTTCGAGGTGACGCCGCGATACAGCGCGCCGCCATGCTTCATGGTCGGAGTACCGCTCCAATTTGCCAAATCGGCGGAATTATTTTCACGGAACCAGTATTTCGCGTTCCATTCGGGCTTGGGTTGGAGATTTTCGGTCGGACTTTTCCGGACCACCCGGTTCAAGGTGAACGCCTTGCCATCGGGAGTCGTGCCGGTAATGGTACGATTCGCACCCGTTCCGGAAACAACTCCTTTATATCCGCTGCTGGTATTGAAAGCTGTTGTTCGGACGCCGCCGACCTCATACTTGGTCTTTCCATCCCAGCCACCGTACTCGGCATCGCCGGGCAAGGTCACAAGACCTCCGGGGAGGTATTTGACATCATAGACATCGTTGCCCATGGACACTACCCATGCTCCCAGCTTCCCCCCCCCGGTTATGGTTCCGGAGTATTCTCCCTGAACCTGGAATTGCTCGGTGATATTCGCCGGCATTGGAATATCTGGAGGAAAGTAGACTTCGGCCGCATGCAGACCCCCGGCCGTGAGAAACCCGATCAGAATTCCGACGTTTTTCGTTGGAAGCCGGTTTTTATAGAATCGCATATCAAGTCCCATGAAAGGTTCCATTCCGGGCCGTTAAAATGGCTTTTTCCGCAATCTAGGCGAATTACCATTTGGCCGCAGCGGGATTTTCCCCGGATCACGGGACAAACTAGGCCAAAATGACCCAACTCATCGAATTTAGGTTGCGCGGCCTTGAGCCCACTAGGGAATCGAAGGTGAGACGACTCCCCCATCAATTCTCACCGAGGAACCCCCTTCGGAAATGGTCAAACCGGAGTGATCAAGTCTCCCCGAGACGTACATATTCACTGTCGGAGTGCTGGTTCCGTTCACATCGGATACCGTAATCTTGTTATTGGAAACCGTGCTGTTTGAGATATTGGCCGAGGAGCCGCTGAAAATGGTGATGCCTCCGGAATAACTGGAACCGCTGGCGGTATTTCCCGAGATGGTGGTATTCGAAATTTCCGCGGTGGCCCCCCCGAACCAGAGACAGATGGCCCCGTAGGAATCAGGCCAATTGCTCAGGAAATAGCAGCCGCGGACAGTGACCTCTGCATCGTTCCGGATGAGCAGGGGAATATCGCCCATGAAATTCTTGAAGGTGCAGTTCTCGAACAGGATGCCAGTCGACTGGGTGACGTAGACCCGCCCCCGTGCCGAACTGTTGATCTGTCCGTTGAAGACCAGGTTGTGCAGCTTCAGGTTCGTTATGGGGGCCTCGACCTCTCCAATCATGAGGTCGGAGGCGTCGATTTCAGTCACGTTATTGGGGGCGGCAGTCGTCCAGTTGGAAGGTGCGCCGGTGTTCGGGAAGCCCCCTAGCAAGGTGGTATTGGATGTGAAGACATAAGTGGGGAAGCCGCTGCGCGGGGGATAGACGGCCCTGCTGATCCATAACGAGTCGCCAGAGGAAAGGACTCCCGCTTTCAGCACGTCTTCGATGTTCGTGTAGGCGTTCGCCCAGCTGGTTCCGGTACCGTTCCCGGTACTGCTTCGGCGGACGAACTTCACCTTGCTGTGCTTATGTACGGTGATCGTGGTCGCCGAGGCGCTGTTGGTGGCGCGATCGAAAGCGATGAACATCACATTGTGGATCCCGTCGGGCAGGTTGGGACTGCATGACCAGGTGCCCCCGGTCACGGTGGCATTGGTGGACAAGATTCCGGCCCGGCATTCCACCCGATCCAGGTTCGCGTCGCTGACGTTCCCGGAGAAGGTGGGGTTGACCGAGGTCACCATCCTCTCCGCGGACACGTCGCTCGTTATGGCGATGGCGGGGTTGGTGCGGTCGACCGCGACGCAGTCGCCCGGTGCGACGGTGATGTCCGTGCCGGT
>CBILQL010000233.1:0-7529 GCA_966238865.1 uncultured bacterium | reverse complement strand
ATCCTGCCCAACGTGCGCGGATCCACCGGCTACGGGAAGGCGTTCCAGCGGGCCGACGACGGGCGGCTGCGCACCGGGGCCGTGCGCGACATCGGCGCGCTGCTCGACTGGGTGGCGGACCGCCCCGACCTGGACCCGCGCCGGGTGGCGGTGGCGGGCCGATCCTACGGCGGCTTCATGGCCCTGGCCTCGCTCATCGACTACGGGGACAGGCTGCGCTGCGGCATCAGCACGGTGGGCATCACCCATTTCCCCAGTTTCCTCGAGGAGACCAGCGGCTACCGCCGCGATCTGCGCCGGGCGGAATACGGCGACGAGCGCGACCCCGACATGAAAAGTTTCCTCGACAGCATCTCGCCGCGGAGCCGCCTGGACGGGCTGCGGCGCCCCCTGCTCCTCGCCCACGGACGCAACGACCCCCGGGTTCCCTATGCCGAGTCGGTGCGGCTTTTCGAGGCCCTGCGGGACCGGGAAGTGCCGGTCTGGCTGCTCACATTCAACCGGGAAGGCCATGCCTTCCGGTCCGAGGCCAGCCAATTGGTCCATTCCCGGGTCATGGCCGAGTTCCTGTCGCGGGAGTTCCGCCTGGGAAAACCGTGAAATTTTAGGGCTTTTAGCTATCTTTGGGTCCGTTACGGCCGCTCCCCTCCGTCCGGCCGCCTTGTCCTCGAAAGGTCCAGATGCACGCCTTGAAGAAATACGCGACTTCCTCCATCGGAAGGAAGCAGCTCATGGGGGCCTCGGGAATCGTCCTCTACGGCTTCCTCCTCTTCCACCTCGTCGGCAACCTGGGCCTCCTGGCAGGCCCCGAGCGCCTCAACCAGTACGGCTACCTGCTGCTGCATACCCTGGCCGAGATCATCGTGCCCGCCGAGATCGTACTTGCCGCCGCCTTCGTCCTCCACATCGTCCTGGCCATCCAGCTCAAGCGCGAGAACAAGGCCGCGCGGCCTGTCGCCTACGCCCAGTCCCCCTACCATGGGCGCAGGACCCTCTACTCCACCACCATGATGATCACCGGGCTCGTCATCGCCGCCTTCGTCCTCGTCCACATCGCCCATTTCCGCTTCGGCGGCGGCGGCAAGGCCTACATGGTGGTCTACGACGGGGTGGAGATGCGCGACCTGTACCGCACCGCCATGGAATGGTTCTCCCACTGGTGGTACACCCTCGCCTATGTCGTCGTCTTCGTCCTGCTCGCCTCCCACCTGGCCCACGGCGTGCAGAGCAGCCTCCAGTCCCTGGGATTCAACCACCCCAAGTACCGCGCCATCGTGGACTGGGGCGGCAGGGGCTACGCCCTCGTCGTCTGCGGGGGCTTCGCCTTCCTGGCGATCTGGGCTTTCATCAAGATGCAGGGAGGGGCCGCCTGATGCCGCTCGATTCCAGGATACCCGAGGGTCCCGTCGACAAGAAATGGGACAATCACCGCTTCTCCATGAAGCTGGTGAACCCGGCCAACAAGCGCAAGTACAAGGTGGTGGTGGTGGGCACGGGCCTCGCCGGCAGCTCGGCGGCGGCCACTTTGGCCGAGCTCGGATACAACGTGCACGCCTTCACCTGGCAGGACAGCCCCCGGCGCGCCCACAGCATCGCCGCCCAGGGCGGCATCAACGCCGCCAAGAACTACCCCAACGACGGCGACAGCGTCCAGCGCCTCTTCTACGACACCATCAAGGGCGGCGACTTCCGCGCCCGCGAGGCCAACGTGTACCGCCTGGCCCAGGTGTCGGTGAACATCATCGACCAGTGCGTGGCCCAGGGGGTGCCCTTCGCCCGCGACTACGGCGGCCTGCTCGACAACCGCTCCTTCGGCGGCACCCAGGTGTCCCGCACCTTCTACGCCCGCGGCCAGACAGGCCAGCAGCTCCTGCTGGGCGCCTACCAGGCCCTGATGCGGCAGGTCGGGAACGGCGCGGTGAAGCTGCACGTGCGCAAGGAGTTCCTGGACCTCGTCACCATCGACGGCGTGGCCCGCGGCATCATCGTCCGCGATCTCACCACCGGGAAGCTCGAGCGCCACGAGGCCGACGCCGTGCTCCTCTGCACCGGCGGCTACTCGCGGGTGTTCTACCTCTCGACCAACGCCATGGGCTCCAACGTCACCGCCACCTGGCGGGCCCACAAGCGCGGGGCCTATTTCGCCAACCCCTGCTTCACCCAGATCCACCCCACCTGCATCCCCATCTCCGGCGAGCACCAGAGCAAGCTGACGCTCATGAGCGAGAGCCTGCGCAACGACGGGCGCGTGTGGGTGCCCAAGCAGGCCGGAGACAAGCGCTCCCCGGACAAGATCCCCGATTCGGAACGCTTCTACTTCCTCGAGGAGCGCTATCCGAGCTTCGGCAACCTGGTGCCCCGCGATGTCGCCTCCCGCAACGCCAAGGACGTCTGCGACAAGGGCATGGGCGTGGGACAGAGCGGCCTCGCCGTGTACCTCGACTTCGCCGACGCCATCAAGCGCCTGGGCGAGGGCAAGGTCAAGGAGAAGTACGGCAACCTCTTCGACATGTACTACCGCATCACGGACGAGAACCCCTACAAGGTCCCGATGCGCATCTACCCCGCCGTGCACTACACCATGGGCGGCCTGTGGGTGGACTACAACCTGATGAGCAGCGTGCCGGGCCTGCACGTGCTGGGAGAGGCCAACTTCTCCGACCACGGCGCCAACCGCCTGGGGGCCTCCGCCCTCATGCAGGGCCTGGCGGACGGCTACTTCGTCATCCCCTACACCCTGGGCCATTACCTGGCGGGCGCCTCGCTGCCCAAGGTGACCACCGACCACGCCGCCTTCGCCGACGCCGAGAACTCCGTGAAGGCCGGCATCGATCGGCTGCTCGCGGTGAAGGGCAAGACCCCGGCCATCGAGTTCCACCGGCAGCTCGGCAAGGTGATGTGGGACAAGTGCGGCATGGCCCGGAACGAGGCCGGCCTCAAGGAGGCCCTCAAGGAGATCCCCGAGATCCGGGCGCGCTTCTGGAAGGAAGTGAACGTGACCGGAGGCGGCGGCGACCTGAACCAGAACCTGGAGGAGGCCGGCCGCATCGCCGACTTCCTCGAGTTCGGCGAGCTGCTGGCCCTGGACGCCCTGACCCGCAAGGAGAGCTGCGGCGGCCATTTCCGCGAGGAGAGCCAGACCCCGGAAGGCGAGGCGCTGCGCAACGACGCGAATTTCGCGCACGCCTCGGCTTGGGAATTCAAGGGCGTCGGGAACGAGCCGGTGCTGCACAAGGAGAAGCTGGACTTCGAGTACGTGCACCTGGCGCAGAGAAGCTACAAGTAGGGAAGTGGGTTTTTCGAGGGAAGAAGGTTTTTCGTTTTCCGTTTTTCGCTTCGTAAGATTTCGCTTCGTAAGATGATGCCGGTTCCAATGGCGACGCGAAAAACAAAAAACGGAAAACAAAAAACGACAGCGAGAGGACACCGAGGAATCTTATGAATGTCAAACTCAAAGTCTGGAGACAAAAAGACTCCAAGTCCTCCGGGGGCTTCAAGGAATACGAGGCCCATGGCATCCTGCCCGACATGTCCTTCCTGGAGATGCTGGACGAGGTGAACGCCGACCTGGTCCGGAAGAACGAGGAGCCCATCGCCTTCGAGAGCGACTGCCGCGAGGGCATCTGCGGCACCTGCTGCCAGATGATCAACGGCGAGGCCCACGGCCCCGAGACCGGCGCCACCGTGTGCCAGCTCTTCATGCGCAGCTTCAAGGACGGCGACACCATCATCGTCGAGCCCTGGCGCGCCAAGGCCTTCCCCGTGGTCAAGGACCTGGTGGTGGACCGCTCCGGCTTCGACAGGATCATCGCCGCCGGCGGCTTCATCTCCGCCAACACCGGCGGGGCCCAGGACGCCAATTGCATCCTGGTGCCCAAGGCCGACGCCGACACCGCCATGGACGCGGCCCAGTGCATCGGCTGCGGCGCCTGCGTGGCCGCCTGCCCCAACGCCTCGGCCATGCTGTTCGTGGCCGCCAAGGTCTCGCATCTCGCCCACCTGCCCCAGGGCAAGCCCGAGGCCGCCCGCCGCGCGCTCAACATGGTGGCCAAGATGGACGAGGTCGGCTTCGGCAACTGCTCCAACCACTACGAATGCGAAGGCGCCTGCCCCAAGGAGATCTCGGTGGCCCACATCGCCAAGATGAACCGGGAATACGGGAAGGCCTCGCTGGCCAGCCGGGAGAACCCGCCGGGTTGAGCCCGCGCCGGCCGGAGGAGAGCCGCGGCCGGGGAGGCCGCGGACGGCCCGCCCCTACTTCTTCGCGTAGAAAGTGATATCGAAGTCGGCTTCGTAGGTATAGCCGTCTTCCGGATCCGTCTCGCTCTCATTGACCGAAAAGGTGAACTTGGCGTTGGATCCGTCGATGGACGCGGACAGCACGGACGTATCCCCCTCGGCGGTGACGGTGGTCAGTTTGCCGCCGGAAACCGACCAGGTCCCGCTCTCAACGTCCGCGAACTGTGCCACGCGTTGGCCCAGGGCCTCCTCCGTGTCCTCGCTCTCGGGGAATTTCGCGGTGTAGGTCTTGTTGGCCGCGAAATCGATGAAATAGGTGTTGGCGGGATAGGTGGTGTCTTCGTCGAAGTTGAACCGGAAGAGCTCCTCGCCCTCGGAGTCCACGGCGCGCGAGAAGCCGTCGGAGACCGAGCGGGTGAAATACCACCTGCCCACCAGGTCGCCCTCGGTGGCCGCGGTTCCGCCGTCCCCGTCCCCGCATCCGATCAGGGCGGCCGCCAGGCCCAATCCCAGCAGGCAGGTCGCAATCGTCTTCTTCATCGTCAGCATCTCGGCTCCTTTTCCCGCGCATCCCGCGCGCGGCGATTTTACGGTCGTTTCCTTGGACGCCTCCCCGCGGCAGGATGTTCCATCCCTGCAGCTTCTTGTCCAATATCACCAAGTCCACCCGCCGGCGCAACCGGGATTCATCCGGGGAAGAGCATCGGGGCGTTTTCCAGGGCCGCGTCCTCGATCTTCTCCGGCTCCCAGGCGGGCAGGGAATCCTCCAGCCCGTAGACATTGTCCTCGCGCCGGCCCGTCCAGCGCAGCCCCAGTCCGGCAGCCATGGAGGTGTCGCCGGGGACCGGCGCCAGGCTGCGCCGCTCCAGGGCCGCGACCAGTTCGGCGAGCCCCGGATTTCCCGCGAATCCGGGCGCCGGGAAGACCCTCAAGGAATGGGGGAACGAGACGTACAGCCGCTCCAGGGAATCCGACGCCGACGATGCGGCGTCCGGGGGCCCGGGCGCCCGGAACACGGCGCCTACCCAGCCGAGATCGGGCCCGAACCGGAGGCCCGCCGCCATCAGCACCACCCCTTCCAGGGGCTCCCGGCTCCGGGATCGCACCCAGGCCTCCGTGGCCGTATGCAAGACCACCTTGCCCGGGGCTTCCGGCGGATCCGGCTCGAGCTCCAAGGCGCCGGATTGGAAGAGCCGGTTGAAGTATTCCCGGGTGCCCGGCTCCCGGAAGTGCAGCAGCAGCCGCGTCTTGTCCCTGGGAACCACGACGCCGCTCCAATGGCGGATCGAATCGGGGAAGCCGTCGACGGCGGCCGCAAGGTCCAATCCGGTCCCGTTCCGGGTTCCGCGCATGGGCGTCTCCCCCGTGCAGGACGCCAGGGGAATGCACCCGCAGGCCAGGAGTAGAAGGAGGGGTTCCATCCTTGTATTCAGGAGGCTCTCCGCGGGCGCCGGCCGGGAGCCGCTGAATCGCGGACCCCGGAGGCGGCGCTTCGGCATTGGATGGTTTCGCGGCCGCGAAAGTAACGCGACCGCGCCATCCCGAAGATCAAATCGGGGACGTGAAACTCAGGGCCCTTTTGGCGTTGAGGCGGCCGAATCCGTGGGTCTCGCTGTGGCCGACATCGTCATAGGGCATGCCGGAACTCGGCTTGTCGGACTTGCTCCTGAGGTGGGACCTCACGGCTGCGGGCGAAGGGGAGCCGAACCCAAGGCTCCGTGACTTGCTGATGATCATCGCCACGACTGCCGCGACATGGGGAGCAGCCGCGGAAGTCCCGGAAAACCCGAGGGTGAAGCTTCCCGGACTCATCCCGACCGATCCGCTCAGATCGGTGGTGGCGATCTCCGTGCCCGGGGCGGTGATCGTGAGCTCGGCGCCGCAATTGGAGTACCAGTCCACGGCGGGCATGGCCGCGCGCGTGTCGTTGGTGAGCGTGGCGCCCACCGAGATCACGTTCGGGGCGTTGGCCGGGAACTGGAGGGTGCGCCGGTCGTAATTGCTGTTGCCGCTGCTTACGCAAATCGTGCAGCCCCGGCTTTCCGCGTAATCCAGCGCCGGCTGGATGGTGGCGGGATCCCAGGCCGACGTGCTGAGGCTCATGCTGATGACCGGGCAGCGATCCGCGGCGTAGATGATCGCGGCCGCGATCTGGGCGCTGGAAAAATTGGGGCAGATGATGGACAGGATGGGATGGAGGCCCGGATTGGAAACCACCGCGAATTGCGCGCTTGCGTCGGAGATGATGCCCCCGCAGCAGGTGCCGTGGTATTCCGAGACGGGGAAGCCGTTGTCCACGGAGAACGTCCCGGCGTTCCAACTGTCGGAGAATTTCGGAATGCCTCCCGTGACCAAATTGGAGAATTGGATCCCGCGGTCGATGACGGCCACAGGAACCTCCTGGGTGCCCAAGCCGGAAGGAATGCCCGCCAGCTTGTCCGGGCTGGCGGAAATCTTCTTATGGTTCCAGAGGTTGCCCTGCTGGGGATTGAGCACGGGCATGTTTTCGAAATGGACGGATTCGATCAGGTCGGCGAATTTTCCGGCCAGGCGCGCCTTCAGTTCGATGACATTTTCCTCCTTGCCGCCGTCGAACCGGAGGTAGGAGAGCGTGGGATGTTTGAAATTCCCGTCGACCCGCAAGCGCTCCGGCTTCAACGCCTCGTCGAGACGACCGGGATCGACGCCATCCTTCAGTTTCGCGAGCAGCGTCCTGGGAGACAGGCAGAAGAGGTTTCCGAATTTTTCCCGGCTCTCCTCCCGCCCGTGCCTGTAAACCGGCCAGAACGAAGCGAACGCCTGCTCCAATTCCTCCGACAGGACTTTCAAGTGGGAATCCCTGATGGGCGTCCCGGCGGCGCGGGACTCCAGGAAATATCCGGTTCTGCTTTCATTCAGGGCGGGAACCCCGAGGGGAAGCGGCGTGGCCTTTGCCAACCGCGGTTTGATGCCGAGCAATGCGAGGAGCATCGCCCAAATCCTCAGCAACAACGCCCAAAACCAGTTGACCGGCCTCTTCAACCGCGCGATATTCGGGAGCGGCGGATTCGCATCGGCGAATTTCAATCCGATATCCTTCATCGCACTCGCCAGGTCCGCCTTCTCCATGGGATCCCGCAACGAGAGATAGATCAGGGTCGGGTCATGCGGAACGACTTTGCCATCCCAGTCCATGATTTCCTTCGGAAACTGGAAGTGCGTGGCAGGAGGAGACGCGTCGCGCTCCAGCACGGAATCCGTTCCTCTTTTCATAGGTCAATCCTTTCCTGAGCGAAGCACGATGCGACGCG
>CBILQL010000232.1:0-7531 GCA_966238865.1 uncultured bacterium | reverse complement strand
CACGACCCTGGGGTGTGGCCCGGGGACCCAGGAATACGGCCTGAAGGGCCTGCTTGGCGCCTGTGTATCAGCCGGGGTCGGCCGCCAGGGAGCCCAGGACGGCCACGGCTTTTTGCAATTGGGCTTCGGAGTTGTAGATGTGCGGGGCCAGCCGGATCCGGCCCAGCCGCTCCGCGGCGACGATGCCTTGGCGTTTCAGGGCGTTCACCGCCGCGCCGGCATCCAGTCCTGGACGGGACACGGCCAGGATCCCGGTGGAAATAGGCGACCCGGTTTCGCGGAAACGGTCCGAATGCACCGCGAAACCTTCCTGCCGCAAGCCGTTCGCGAGCGTCCCGGCCAGGGAGAGAATGCGCTCCCTGACGGTCCGGAAACCGATTCCTTCCAGGTACGCCAGGCTGGCGTCGAACCATACCCAATCGGCGAAGCTTCCGGTGGAATAGGCGAAGCGATCCGCATCCGGCTTCCAGGTCTCCCGGTACGGTAGGTAGCTCTCGTCGGAAACCACGCTCTCGGTGCCTTTGAAAACCGGCTTGAGGGAGTCCAATTTATCCCGGGCCACGTACAGGACTCCCAGCCCAAGGGGCCCCAGGAGCCATTTCCAGGCGGAGAAGGCCATGAACCCTATCCGGCAGGCTTCCACGTCGATATCCACCAGGCCGACGCCCTGGGCGCCATCCACGACGAATTCGATGCCGCGCTCGGCGCATAAAGCCCCCACGGCGGCCAGCGGAAGCGGAAGGCCCGTGCACCAATGCACCGCCGATAGCGCGGCCACGCGCGTGCGTGGCGTCAGGCAGGCGCGGAAGGCCTCCAGGAATTCCCCGGGACCGGCGCCGCACGGCACGACCCTGAGTCGGACGCCTTTTTCGCGCCAATGTTCCCAAGGATAGTAGTTGCTGGGATATTCGTTTTCCAGGAGCAGGATTTCATCGCCGGGGCGGAGGCTGAGGCCATGGGAGATGAAATTCATCCCTTCCGCCGTATGGTGGACGAGGGCGAATTCTTGCGGAGAGGCGTGCAGCAGGGTCGCCAGGCGCCGGTAGATGGAGGCCTTCACGCCGGGATAGGTTTTCTCCTGCCAGAGCACGCCCCGGCGGGCATAGCCGTCCAGAAAACCACGCACGGCCTCGTCCATGGGGCGGCCCAAGGGCGTGGTCCCGCAATTGTTCAGCCAAATCAGGGAGTCGTTGACGGGGAAATCGGCCTGGATGGAATCCCAGGCGGTTGTCATTCCGGCTGCGAAGCAGGTTCGGCGGTCAGGCCGCCCTTGGGGTCGCCGTATACCTTCTCGACCTTGTCGGTCTTGAAGGTGATGCCGGTGATCAGAGTCCCCTTATTGTTCACATATTCCCAGTTCGTGTCCTTGCCGGAAGTCCTGTCCGGGGCGCCGTAGAGCTGGAAAACCAGTTCCCGGGTCATGCCTACCTCCACGAACCCGGCCAGGAAGGACTGCTTGATGTTCTCCGGGATGCCATAGCCGTTCTGGATGATGTAATCCTTGCGCTCCTCGGGCGGCAAGCCGCGGGAAACGAGGGGCCGGTTGTAGCTCGAAGCGCAGCCCAGGACCAGGCACAAGGCGGCGGCGGCCATTCCGGCCCGGGCCAGGACGGCCCCGAATGGATTGCTTTTGGATTGAGACTGGAACACTGCACCCTCCTCCGCCACGATGACATAAATATAAGAAGGCTTTGATTTTCGGCCATCTTCAGGCCATAATCACAGGGACAAGCGGCAAAAAACTAGATTGTCCCACGATGCGCCTCCTCCCCTGCTCCCCCCTCCTGCTCGCAGCGACGTTACCGGCCCTCGCCGACACGGTCAAGCCCATCTATTTCGGACCCTACATGGTGAACCAGGTCACCTATACGGGAAATCCCCTGAGTTACCGGTACGCGCTGAACAACATCTTCTACCGCTTCCAGGTCAGCTGGATCGAGCCGATTTCGGAGACCTCGGAGGGGATCCTGAAGGATACCTACTTCGAAATCGACGGGGATCTGAACATTTCTCCCTACCAGAGCGACGTGGGAACCACCTTCAACCTGAAGCCCATCCGCTACCTGGAATTGGGATTGAGCTACAACCGCCTCATGTTCCACAATACCATGGTGACCTGGTCCGACACGGATATCAGTACCGTGGTCCCGGAAAAGTCCCGCCCCGGCGACATCCTCATAAAGGAGGGGGAGCTCGGAGGCGCGGACGTCTTCACCTTCCAGGCCAACTTTACCCTCGACATGGGACCCGCCCAGCTGTTCCTGCTGGGTTCCCGCGCCCTATGGGATGTCGACGCCACGGGGCAGACTTTCATCTACGAGTACAGCAACGACCTGGTGATCAAGGCCCGGGACAGGATCAACATCCTGCTCGGCAAGCTGAATTTCGATCTCAGCCGCTTCTCCACGAGCAAGGTTTTCACGTTCACGGGCGTTTCGCTCCGCAACCAATACTGGTTCACCGATCATACCGAACAGAGGAAGAACCTGGTTTCCTTCGGCGTCACCGGCCTCCGGTTCGGCAGGAACCCCGAGCGGCATCGCCGCGGCCTGGACGTGAGCCTCGGCTATTGGACCGAGCATCCCCAGCTGAAGTTCGAAGATTGGGCGCGTTCCGTCAGCTTCCTGTTCGAATGGAAATGGAACGTACAGTTCCTGAAGATGTGAGCCGGAGCCTCGGAAGCCCCGACCTTTAGAGCCCCTGACAGAATGGGTGTTCTAAGGGGCTCTCAATTGCTGACTTCCAGCTCGTCCTCGGCCCGCTCCTGGTTCTCGCGGGTGGCCGCTTCGGGCCCCTTCGGCATGATGTCGGTGAGGCGGGAGAAGAGGCTGAAAACCCCGCTCTTGGCCGGCTTCTCGGCATGGTCGGCCGGCATCTCCTGGATGGAGAAATTCCGGAAGCACATCTGCAGGCTGGCGGTGGAATCGCAGTCGAACATGCTCATTTCCGACACGAGGTAGCGTCCCGAAACCCGCTTGTACCCGTCGATCCGCAGGGATTTCAGCTTCTGATCGTTCAACCCGTAGAAGGTCATCCCCTTGAGCAGCACCGGCGCCTTGCTCAAGGTCACCTCCAGGCGGGAATACAGGCTCTGGTACCCAGGCTTGATCAGCATGTTGATCTGGTAGGTGCTGTCGTCGGTCTTCACGCCCTTGCAGGAGGAATACTCGAGGAAAAAGTCCATCGGGAATTTGAGCATGTCCTCATAGCTCATCACGGTCCCGGACAGGCCCTTCTTCCATTGCCGGTTGGCGATGCGGCGGATGCGCTGGTTGGCGCCATTCGTGATCCACTGTTCCTGGCCGTGGTTCAGGCTCCAGTATTCGAACGACTTGTTCTGACCGGAAACCTGCACGCGGCGCTCGCCCAGGTCATCCGCGAATTCGACCTTCCCGCTCAGGGAATCCCGGCCATGGGTGAAAGAGTCTTCGATCCATTCCAGGTTGGCCTGGTATCTGCCCCGGTATTGGTTCTCCAATGCCTGGTAAAGCAGTTGCTGCGCCAAATCCTCATCCTCGGAGGCGCAGGCAATTCCCGTGGCTACCCCGAAGGCCAAAAACAAAGCGGGAATCGATTTGAGCATGCGTAAATTCCGAATTTGACGTGGGTTGGGTTATTTAAGGTCCAAATATTGCTTCCATAAAGTATATAATTCGGCCTCGACCTGGGGCACTGTTAAATACCTATGGGGATATACATTTGCGGTTTTGACAGCATTCAGTGGAATTTTCGAGGGTCCCTGGGTCCGGGACCCGGGAATTCCAGCTGTTCGCAGTCGATTTGATGAACAATTTTTAAGGCGATGCTGAATATTCGCACCGACTTCGAAAGTTTCGAGGCCAAACCACTAGCCGCCCGAAAAATCGGGCGGCCAGGGTCTCGAACAGTGGCAGAGAATGGCTGGCTCTGAGGTCAGCCTTGGAACAGGAGGCGGTTAGCCTTCGCCTTGGGAGGCGATCTCGATATTGTCCCAGGAGTCCTCTTCCCCGGCTTCGGCGGGCTTGCCTTTGGAATCAGCCAGGCCCGCGGCGATGGTTTGCCGGATCTTGGCTTCGATTTCCGCCGCCATGGCCTTGTTCTCCTTGAGATAATCCCGGGCCTTTTCCCGGCCCTGGCCGATGCGTTCCTTCCCATAGGAGAACCAGGTTCCGGACTTCTGGATGATTTCCATTTCCGTGGCCATATCCAGGAGGCTGCCTTCCCGGGAAATGCCGGTGCCGTACAGGATGTCGAACTCGCATTGCTTGAAGGGAGCGGCCACCTTGTTCTTCACCACCTTCACCTTGGTGCGGCTGCCGATCACCTCTTCGCCCTCCTTGAGGGAAGCGATCTTGCGGATGTCCAGGCGGACGGAGGAATAGAACTTGAGGGCATTGCCGCCGGTGGTGGTTTCGGGATTGCCGAACATGACCCCGATCTTCATGCGCAGCTGGTTGATGAAGATGAGGCAGCATTGGGACCGGCTGAGGATGCCGGTCAGCTTGCGCAGGGCCTGGGACATGAGGCGGGCTTGCAGGCCCATATGGCTGTCCCCCATCTCGCCGTTGATTTCCGCCTGGGGCACCAGGGCGGCCACCGAGTCCACCACGATGAGATCGATGGCCCCGCTGCGGACCAGGGTCTCGCAGATGTCCAGGGCCTGCTCGCCGGTATCCGGCTGGGACACCAGGAGGTTGTCGATGTCGACGCCGAGCTTCCGGGCGTATAGGGCATCGAAGGCATGCTCGGCGTCGATGAAGGCGGCCACGCCGCCGGCCCGCTGGGCCTCGGCGATGGCATGCAAGGTGAGAGTGGTCTTGCCGGAGGATTCCGGCCCAAAGATCTCGACGATGCGGCCCTTGGGCAATCCGCCGACGCCGAGGGCCATGTCCAACTGGATGCATCCCGTGCTGATGAGGGGGATGTCCAGGGTTTCCTGGCTTCCGAGCGTCATGATGGCGCCCTTCCCATGATTCTTTTCGATCTGGGCCAGGGCGGCATCAATCGCCCTTTTCTTGTTGGCTTTCTCCTCGGACACTGGAGCGGAGGATTTCTTGGCGGACATGCGATGCTCCTTTTTGGGGCGGTGGTGAATACTAGTGTACATATTACTGCTCATATGTGCAAGTGACTCTTTGCACAGTCAAGAAAGTCGTCCCTGGACGAAAAGCCGAATCTGGTTCAGGGCGGCATAGGCCGAGCGCTGGCGGATGATCTCGCGGTCCCCGCGGAAATGGAAGCGTCGGGCATGCCGGGCCTGCCGGGAGGCGACGCTGATCCAGACCGTCCCCACCGGCTTTTCCGGCGACCCGCCGTCGGGGCCGGCAATGCCGGTGATGGCGCAGGCATAGGCGGTGCCGGAGCGCTCCCGGCAGCCCGCGGCCATGGCCAGGGCGGTTTCCTCGCTCACGGCGCCGAAAGCCTCGAGGGTGGCCGGCGGAACGCCCAGGAGATCCACCTTGGCCTCGTTGGCGTAGGTCACGAACCCGCGGGAGAACACGGCGGAACTGCCCGGAGTCCCGGTGAGCAGATGGGCCAGCCCCCCGCCGGTGCAGGACTCCGCTACCGAGAGGGTTTCACCGCGGGCCTTGAGGAGGGCGAACACGGCTTCGGGCAGGGCGAGCCCCCCCGCATCGACGAGATGCTCGGGAGGGATGGCCGCCAGGAGGGCGGACCAGGCCAGGTCCAGGTCGGCCTGCAGTCGGGCCTCGTCGGCGACCGGCACGTCGGCCTCGACGGAGATGCGCACCCCCTTTTCCCCGGGAAGGCTCGAGAAGCGGAAAGACTCCGGGAGGCGCAGGCCTTCCAGGGCTTCCCGCTGGGCGCCTTCCGACCAGCCCCAGGTCCACACCCCCCGCGACAGGAAGGCGCGGTCCCGGGACAGGGAGGGGAGCAGGTGGAGGGCGGCCATGGCCTTCAGCTCCCGGGGCACCCCGGGGAAGGCGTACACCCGGGCGGCGCCCGCCCGGAAACGGAATCCGCAGGCCGTACCGGCCGGGTTACGTAACGGCTCGGTTCCCTCGGGCACGGAGGCCTGCACGCGCTGGCCCCGGGGCAGGTCCGCGGCGGGCTTGCCGAGGAACTCGGAAAGCCAGGCCAGGCTGCGGGCGTCCTCGCCCACGGAGCCGCCCAGCCAGGCGGCCACGGCCTCCCGGGTGAGATCGTCCCGGGTGGGACCCAAGCCGCCCGTGAGGATGAGCACGTCCACGGGCGGCCGGGAGGGAGGCGGGCCGTCCGGACGGCCCAGGGCCTCGTCGAGGGCGGCGGTGATGGCCCGCACGTCGTCGCCGACCACCAGGCCGTACACGACCCGGTGCCCGAGGGGCGTCACCAGGACGGCGATGTCCTGCTGATTGGTGTTGAGGATCTTCCCTGCCAGGATTTCGTCGCCGATATTGAGGATGCCGATGTCCATCTGAAGCAAAATATATCACCCCATCCAGGACAGGAAATGTCACCGGTCCGGAAACGTGATGGACGCAGCCCAGGCCTTCGACCAAGGCGCACGGAACCGGCCCGCCAAGGACGCCGGCAGTTTGTACTTTTCCCACCGGATGAGCGAAGCAGGGCGGATCTCCCGTTCCCGGGCCGTGACGCCGGGAAGTGCGGGCAGGCGTTGCCTGCGGGCCGCCCTCGCCCTATTGGCTTCCTTCCTCCTGGCCATCCCCGCGCTGGGGCAGGGCAAGAGCGGAATACCGGCCATCGACAGCCTCCCCCTGCACGATTGGCGGTCCCCGGGGCCGCCCCTGTCCTACGGCAAGGCCTTCACCTTCTCCCTGCTGCCCGGCGGCGGGCAATTCTACGGGGGGCATCCGGTACGCGGCGGCTTCCTGGTGGGGTTCGAGACCATCCTGATCGGGGTGGCCGCCGCGGCCTATTTCTCGGACCTGCCCCATTGGCGGGAGGAGGCCGACGACGCCCTGGATGCCGCCGACTCCCTTTACCTGGAGTCCCTGGCCGACCCGGATCAGGCCGCCGGCCTGGAGGCCCAGCGCCTGAAGATGGTGGTCCTGGCGCGGGATCGGACCGACCTCGTGGCGCGGCAAACCGATCTGGCCCGCTCCCAGGTGGCATGGGCCGCGGGCCTGCACCTCTACGGAATGCTGGATGCGATGGAGATCGTCTATCTCAGCCGGCATCCCGACGGCGTGGACCGTTCCGTGCGGACCGCCATGTACCGGGGCCTATTCTTTCCCGGCGGCGGACAGATCTACAACCGCCGCTACGGGAAGTTCGGCCTGCTGTGGATGGCCCTGGGCGCCAGCGCGGTGTCGGCCTGGTCGCGCCAGGAGATGGTGGAGAAGCTCAACGGCGATCTGGAGACGGCCCGGGCCGAGGCCGCCGTCAATCCCGCCGCCCGGAGCGAGGTCGAGGATCTGGAGCGGGATCGCACCCTGTACCGCAAGCGGCGCAACCAGTACTTCTGGGGGATGGCGATCCTCTACATCTACGCCGTCATGGACGGGATGGTGGATGCCGCGCTGAGCGACTTCGACGCGCCGTCGCGGTTCGCCGTGGCGGTGGAGCCGGATGGCGCGGTGGCCCTGAAACT
>CBILQL010000231.1:0-7537 GCA_966238865.1 uncultured bacterium | reverse complement strand
GAAGCAGGAATGGTCCAGGCAGACGAGGTCGTGATACCGCTCTTCCGGCCGGGGCGAGTCCGTGCGCAGGCGCACGTCGTAATCCAGGATCGCCTCGCCGGCGGGGCCTATCACGCGCGTGCGCGGATGGCACAGGACGGCGCCGGGATGGGCCAGGAGCCCGGCCACGCAGCGCTCCAGCAGGTCCGGCGCCGCGACGTCGTCGTGGGCGGTCCAGCGGAACAGGGGACCCCGCGCCAGGGCGAAGGTGAAGTTGAAATTCCGGCTGGCACCCATGTTGACGGCGTGCCGGTAGTACCGGATGCGCCCGTCCCGGGCCGCGTACTCGGCGCATATGTCGGCGGTACCGTCGGTGGAGCCGTTGTCGGAGAGGACGACCTCCCAGTTCCGGTAGGTCTGGGCCAGGATGGAGTCGAGGGCCTCCCGCAGGTAATTGGCGCCGTTGTAGACGGGGAGCCCGAGGCTCACCAGCGGTGTCGCCGCCAGGGCGGGCCGTGGAGTTCGTGCGTCCATTGTGCCGTTCATACCATCTGGGATGCGGGTGGATGTCCATGCACGGCCGCCGGATCGGAAATCCTCCATTCGGCCTGCTTCTAAAAAAAAGCTTCTGGCCCGCGGCGAGTCAACGTTCCGGATGCTCCGATTTCCTTGGCTTCGGGAAGGACGGACAATATTTTCAACCCATGTCCCGGAAACCTTCGGGGCGCCGCGCCCTTTCCATCCTCCGAGTGTCGGCCGCCTTCGCCCTCGCCGTCCTTTGCGCTCCGGCCCCGCGGGCCCAGGCTCCCGCCGCCGCCTCGCCGGTCCTCTTCTCGACCGACCTGGAGCAGGAGGAGCCGACCTGCTGGTCCAGCCGTCCTCGATCCGGATGCCTGGGATGGACCGGCATACGCGAAGCCTGCTTCAACCTCTGCGTCGGCGAGCGCGCCTACACCGGGACCAAGTCCCTGCGCGTCTCCTACCTGGCCAACGAGGATTACGGGGGCGCTTTCCGGGCCGCGAGCGGCCGCCATCTCTTCACGCGCTTCTACGACTATTACGATCAGGGATTCGACTTCGCGGCCGGCATGAAGATCCACCGTCTCATGTCCTTCAACTCCGCGACGCAGAAGAACGATTTCGACATCATCCTGCAGCTCAAGGCCGATGAGCCCGGAAGCAACAATTGCGGCCTCACCGACGCCAAGTGGCTGGCCCTCTCCTACAACGGAGGACCCTTGGACTGGGGCAGCGTGGAGGCGCGCTTCACGCCCCAGCGCGGCCGCTGGTACCTGGTGGAGACCGAGATCAAGCTGAACACGCCGGGGTCCTCCGACGGCGAAGTCCGGGTATGGCTGGACGGGAAGCTGGCGATGGAGAAGCGCGCCATGAACCTCACGGGATCGATCGCCTCGCCCATCAACAGCGTCCTGTTCGGGGGCTGGTATTCGAATGCCGCCGCCGGGCGGAATCCCTGCCCTGATCCGGTAGGCCCCTCGGTACGCTACCTCGACGATCCGGCCATCTCCCAATCCTATATCGGCCCCGTGCCCACCGCGGCCCCGGGCCCCGCCGCGGGCACGCGCACACTCACCCTCGCCCTGCCCTGGCCCGGTTCTCTGTACGCCGAATACGGATCCACCGAGGCCTACGGTTCCACGACCGAGGCGGCGCAGAGCCCCTCCGGCGCCCATACCCTGGTCTTGAGGGGGCTGGACACAAACCGGACCTACCATTACCGCCTGCGGGGGACCTTCGCGAGCGGAACCGCCTACATGTCTCCGGATTACGTGCTGTCCACTCGCCCGGAGCCCAAGGCGCCGGCCAGGCCCGGCCGGCCGCGCAACCTGCCGCCCCACCGTTACGATCCGATTCCCGATTGAGGCATCGGCGCTCTTGGCGCCGGCGGCATCGATGTCCGTGGCGCCGGCGGACTCGACGCCGGCGGCATCGGCGCTCGTGGCTCCTGCGGTGTCAGCGCCTATGGCGCCAGGCGGGGGTCTCGATGGCGGCGTCCACGGGATATTCAATGCCCGGGTCCATGCCCGGCGCGGCCGCTTTCGGCCGCCTGTCCAGGAGGTATTCGAGGGAATCGAGGCGATCCCGCCACTGGGCGAGGCGCTTCCGGTAGAGGCGGCGGGCCCCGTCCCTCAGCTCCGGCAAACCGGCGCAGACGGCCTCGAAAGACCGTATCATATCGGGTACTGTCGCATCCGTGTACACGGCGCCGTCGTCGAAATAGTCCCTTAGGGCGTCCGTATTCCCAAGGATGAGGGGCTTTCCCAGCGCCAGGGCCTCGTAAGCGCCGCATACCAGGGTGCAGGGCCGCGTGGTGACGGCCAGGACCGCGTCGCAGCGCGCCATCAGGGCGAAATACTGCGAGTCGGGGATGAAACCGGTGGGGACGAAATTGTCCGGCGCCTCCTTGAGGATGCGGGCGTAGGCGGGCTTGGGCTTCCCCGTGATGCGCACGACGACGCGGCCGCGCAGGGCCCGGCAGGCCTCGGCGGCCTGCCGGATCGGTTCGTCGAAGGCCCAGGAGGAGACGAAGAGGATCTCGACCGGGGCGCCGGCGCGGCGCGGCGCCGGGAACCCCTGCGCCTCCGGATCGCGGGAGGGGATCTCCGGGAAGGGATCGGGCAGCACGAAGGGCCGCCCTCCCCGCTTCTCCACGTAGGCGGCCAGCTCGGAGTTGGTCACTATCGTCATGTCCGCGCGGCGCAGGGTGAAATCGCTCAGGAGATCCGAGATCCTCCGCTTGAGGCCGGTGTTCCCGCCGGACAGGATGCCGAAGTTGCTGTGCCGGTCGACCACCAGGCGGTAGCCCAGGGGCCGCTTGAGCGCCCCGGCGAGGGCGGCCAGCACCATGGAGGGGTTCTGCACGAACACGTCCTTGCCGCGGCAGGCCCGCAGGAGGCGCAAGGTGCGGATGGCGGAGAGTGGGTAGCGCTTCCAGCCGCGGTCCTCGTCCAGGAACAGGCGCAGGTCCGCGCCCAGGCGCGCGGCGAGCTCCAACGACCGGCGCTGCCGCTCCCAGGCGATCCACACCCGTCCGGGCCGCCGGTCCGCCGGCGCCGGCGTCCAGGAGGGGGCGTCGCCGTTCCCTTCCTGGGCGCCGACATCCTCGGCCAGGATGCCGGTGCGCGCGCGGGATCCGTCCAGGCCTTCGGGAAAACCGGGCCTCATAGGTGGAATCCCTTGCCGATGGAGTTGTAGATGCGCCAGATGCGCCCGTGCCGGCGGAGATCGATCAGGCTCGAGATCGGCCGGCCCTTGCTGCCGATCCAGAGACCGCCGGACCAGCGCCGGTAATCCCGGAACTCGGTCTCGCAGGGGAACATCCCCCCAGGCGCCTTCCGGAACGTCCGGTTGGCGTCATGCAGCACCACCACGCCGTGGGGCGCCAGGAATTCGTGGGCCCGTTCCAGGCAGGATTCCCGCGCCCGGCCGTCGACCAGGATGAAATCGTAAGGCGCGTAACGGGCGGGGAATTCCACGTAGGTCTGGAAATCCTCGTAGATGCCGTCCTTGTCGCGCGCGTCCCAATCCGGCCGCTCGGGCGGCACGGAATGGATGCTGATGCGGGGATCCTCGGCCAGCTTGCGGATGCGCATCGCCCACTCGTCATCGTGCTCGAGCGCGCGCCAGTGCGATTCCGCGGGCAGCAGGCGGGCGAAGTGCAGGGTGCCGAATCCGGCCCCCCATTCCAGGACGCGCCGCGGCCGCAGGGCGCGCAGCAGATCCTCGATGATGCCGATCTCGCGGTATTTCATCCAGGGCTTCCGCAGCTCGCGGCGCAGAAGCCGTTCCACGACCTTGTCGCAGTATTCGCGGGCCGCCTGGGACACGAAGGCCCCGAGCGGCTGCACCGCTTTGCCGATTTTCACCGTCGTTGGTCGAGCCGTGGCCGTCATCACGTGCGTTGACCTCCTCTTCCCGAGTGGCCTTTTCCGACCCGCCCCCAAGCCCGGCCGGGCCTGCGGGGCGGCTATGAACCGGTCTTTAACCCTAAGATAAACGTAGCCGTCAGGGGGGGGTTGGAAATTCACCCGCCACAACCGGACTTGATCCGCGCACGTGATGCGTGCAGCAAGTCCGGGTGTCGGCGAATCTAATCACAATTTAACCGGCTTCCCGGGCTTTCCGCTGGCGCCCCCCGTCGGCGGGACGGTAGAATGATTCCTCACATGTCTATATTCCGTCTCCGACACCTGCTGCTCGCGGCCCTGACGGCCGCCGTTCCGGTCTTCCCCAAGGGGATCCTGGTGCGCTTCCTGGCCGCCGCCCCGGGCGATTCCGTGGTCCGGTACGACGTGTACCGGCAAGCCGCCGGGGACTCCGCGCGAAAGATCGGCTCGGTAATCGCCGGCGGGACCGGCACAACGGCCTCCTCCGACACCGTGGCCTTCCCCGACACCGGCGCGAAGGCGGGAACGGCCTACCGCTATTCCATGCGCGCCGTGGACGGCGCCGGCCGGGAAAGCGATCCGTCCGATACCACCCTGGTCGCCATCCCGCTGCTGGCCCTGCCGGACACCCTGCGCGCCGCCTCCTGGCCGGTCTCCTGGACCCTGCCTGCCACGGCCCATCCCCTGCGCGGCACGGCCTCCCTGGCCCTGGAGCTGTCCCAGCCGGCAGCCGCCTCCGGCTCCGGTACGGCGCCCGCGACCGTGTCCCTCGCCTACGACACCGCCTCCGGCCGGATCGAATTCCGCCTCGCCTCGGGCCGCGCGGAAGCCCTGCGTATCGCGCTCCGGGGATCCTATTTCGGAAAGTTCGCCGACGCGGACACCGTCGTGATCATCGCGACCGGCACTCCCGTATCGCTGTCGCTACCCCGGGAAGCCGCCGCGGGTGCAAGCATCCCACCGGCCTTCGGCCGGGCGCGGAGCGCCGACGGCAGGGGCCTGCCGGTTCTCGTCACGGGCCGGGGCGGGACGCGCCTCCTCTATGACGCCGCCGGACGCAGCGCCGGCAAGCGGTAATCCGGCTTTTCAATTGGCCAAAGCGGAGCGGATGGGCGGACCCATGCGGTTCGCATAGCGCGCCGGCAGCCGCATCCAGAGCGCGGAAGCCATGCGCAGCAGGCCTCCGGGTTCGACGTCCGCCTTGGCGGGCACGGCGCCCCGGGCCGGGAAGCTGTACCAGGGAAGCGGCTCCTCCACCGCCATCCATTGCTGCTTGAACTTCCAAGTGCCTTCACCCTGGGTGCTGCGACCGAAGTCGACGCGGGCGCTGCCGCGACGGAAGGCGGCCGCCAAGGTGTCCCAATAGATGGCGTTGTTGGGGCAATGGGCCCGGTAGGCCCTCAAGGTGGAGGCCCAGGGGATGTTCATGGAGTCGCCCCAATGGATGCGGAGCAGGCCTCCCACGCACCATCCCTTCAGATCGGCCAGCACGATTTCGGCGCCCGGCAGGCCCCGGAGCACGCCGCGGAACAGGTCCTTGGAGTGCACGGGCGATCCCAGGTCGCGCATGTTCACGCAGAACACGCGGTAGAACTCGTCCAGGAGCTCCTCGCGCCCGGTGCGCACCGTCACGCCGCTCTTCTCGGCCTTGCGGATCTGGTTGCGCACCTTGGCGTCCAGACGGCTCCAATAGGACTCCACCGAGCTTCCGGAGAGATCGAGGGTCATCTTCACCTTGCGGTTGGGAGGGGTGGCCAGGCCTGAAAGGGCGAGGTTCTGGCGCAGCTCCAGCTTCGCGCCACGGGAGGCGGCCGAGTCGCGCAGCGTCTTGAGCAGGGCCTCCTCGGCCTCGGGGCTCTCCGCGAGGATGCCGCCGTAATCGAGATACGGAAGCCCGACCAGTCGCCGTCCGAACAGGAAGCTCTCCATCCAGAAGGTGGCCGCGACCCCGACGATTCGCCGGGAACCGCTTTCCCTGCAAATCCAGTAGTTAGGCTCTTTTCCGTACGTTTCTGTAATGATGTTTTTCCATGCCGGATCCAGGGAGTAATTCCCATGGGGGAGGGAATGGACAATTTGTGACCATTCCTTTTCCTCACCCGATTGCAAAGGGTTGATTTCCATGGCGACACTCCTGCGAAATCAGCGCGGTTGAAGCCGGAGGCCGGCTTCCATGAGGAAAATAAAGTTTCGGAAGGGGGGGGATCCAAACGCCCCCATGAAAGCGGATCACCCTATCCTGCCGAACCTATTTTCACTTCATGATTTGCTTCCACCTTCCTCCCAGCGGGAACTCGGTTCCCATTCCCCGCCTCCTCTCCGGCCGCGCGGCCCACGACGGCGCGCGCGGCTTCACGCCGGCCCTGGCCGCCCGCATCGGCGTGCCCGCGAACAGGCTGCTGCTGACCGACTCGGGCTCCGCCGCGCTGTACGTGCTCCTGCGCGGCCTGGCCCGCCTCGAGCCCCGCCGCCGCGCGGTGGCCATTCCCGCCTGGTGCTGCCCCTCGGTGGCCCAGGCCGCGATCCAAGCCGGTCTGGAACCTGTCCCCGTCGACCTGGACCCGTCCACCCTCGGTTACGAACCTTCCGCGTTACGGGAGGCCCGCTCCCGCGGCCTGCTCGCCGTGATCCTGGTCCACTATTTCGGGCTCCGCCAGCCCCTGCCTGCGGGCGATTGGGACGGCACCGCCTTCATCCGCGACTGCGCCCAGGACTTCGATCACCGCCCCGACGACGGCCTCCCCTGCTTCTACAGCTTCGGCCGCGGCAAGGCCCTGAACGCCGGGCACGGGGGCGCCCTGTGCATCCCGGCCGGCCCTTCGGACTGGTCCGGCGCCCCGGCCCCGGCGGACGATCCCGTGCGCCGCGGCGGCGAAACCGCCGCCTCCATGAACGGCGATCTCCTGCGCGCCTGCATCATGGAGCTGGCCGCCCTGCCCGAAAGCGCCGCCGACCCGCGCCGCATGGCCGTGGCCATCAACCTCCTTTCGCAGCCGCATCTCTATTGGGCCGTCACGCGCGTCCCCGGCCTGGGGCTGGGCCGCACGGTATGGCACCCCCTGCGGCCGGAACGCATCTCGCCGCGCTTCGGGAACGTGGGGATGGCCTCCATGGAGGCCTACGCCTCCTGCCGCGGCTTCTATCGCCGCCTGGTGAACGCGTACCGCGGCATCTTCTCCGCCTGCGACGGCGACTGGGCCGCCTTCCCCGATCCGCCGGAAGCGGACGGGGATAGGCTTCCCGCCCGCTTCCCCGTGCTGGTGCGGGAGCCGCGCCTGCGCGAGGCCCTGATCCGGGACCTGGGCGGACGCTTCGGGGGGGTGACGCGCATGTATCCCACCGTGATCGGCGAGCTGCCCGGGGCCCCTGAGGGTATGTCCATGGGCGCCGGCTTCCCCGGATCCCGGCGCGTGGCCCGCGAGCTGCTCTCCGTCCCGGTGACGGCGGAGCTGCGTCCCGTGGCCAGGCAATTCCTGGAATGCCTGGCGGGCATCCTGCGCCGGGAGGGCGCGCTGCGTCCCGGCGGACCCGCGCGTCGGAGGCGGGTTGTGCCCATCCCCACACCACAGGCTGCAGCCGCACGGCCTGAGGACTCTTCCCTATCCCCCGTGGCCGCGATGCCGGGCGAGGCCGCCTCCGGCGACTCCGCG
>CBILQL010000230.1:0-7540 GCA_966238865.1 uncultured bacterium | reverse complement strand
CGTCCGCGCCCGCCGGAGTACCTCCAGCGAACCTTGCACGCGCTCCTCGAGCCTTTTGCGTCGCGTTTCCAGGCAGCGCGCCCGCAGCTCCGCCTCCCAGCGCAGGACGGGCTCGAGATCGGCGAGGAAACGGCGATACGCCGCCTCCGCGGTTCCTCCCAGTCCGCCCCGGAAGACGATCCAGAAGCGCGCCGGCTCGGCTTCGGCCGCGCCGGAGACACCGGGGGCCCTCCCTGCGCGCGCGACGGGAAGCAGGCCGAGCCCCAGCGCGGACATCGCCGCATGCGCCTGGCCCAGGCGGCGGGCCAGGAACAGCCCGGGAAGATGCGCCAGCACGCGGAAGGACACGCCGGGCCCCACGCGCGAGGGATCGGAGGCGAGGAAGCCCAGCCGTCGCGACTTCGCCCAGGGTCCGTCCGCCGCCTCTCCGGGTGGATGGAAAGCCGCGGCGAAATCGGCGGCGGGCAGCAGCCCCGGCAGGCTCCGCACCCAGGTGAGATGCTCCACCTCGTGGATCCAGGCGAAGCCGCCTTCGTCGGCGCCGAGGGCCAGGCGCTTGAACCCCCGCTTTCCGGCCAGGGAGACGGACGGCTCGGGCAGGAGATGGCGCTCGCGCAGCATGCGGAGCACCCCCGTTCCGAGGTCGGCCAGGCGGACGGTCTCGAGCCCGCGCCGGGCGGCGCAGGCGGCGGCCCGGCCGGCGATGCGATCAAGGGCTTCCGGTGCGGCGGAGACGGTGAAGGGCTCGTCGGCGAAGTTGCGGTAGGCGAACAGGCGCGTGAGCAGGATGCCGGAGTCGTCCGGCGCCGGAGGATGGGCCCAGGGCGGCGGACGCGCGGCCCGCTCCGCCCAGGATATCATCGCCCCGGCCTTTCCGCTTCCCGGATGCGCTTCTGGAGCGCGGCGGCCGCGGCATAGTCCTCGCGGCGCACGGCGTCGGAGAGCTGCTCGCGCCAGCGCGCCAGCCGCTCCGGGATGCCGGGATCGGAATCAGGATCGGAGTCGGCGGCGGAATCGGCAGCGGGGTCGGAACCGGAGGCGGAGCCGGGAGCGGCGGAGGCGGAAGCGGCCGCCGTCGCGGCCTCAGGTCCCTGCGCCAGGGCCTCGTGGATCCACAGGAGGTCGCCCTGCAGGGCCTCGCCGAAGGAGGCGTAGCAATGCGGGCAGCCGAGCAGGCCGCGGAGGCGGTATTCGCCCCAGGTGAAGCCGCAATGGGTGCAGAGGGGAAGCCCGTCCATGGGGTCAGCCGGCCGCGCCGCGCTCCCGTTCCAGGCGCAGGCCCCCGTCCTGCATCCTGTAGAGGCGCGACGCCAGGCCGGCCAGGCCCAAATCGTGGGTCACGACCAGGATGGCCACCTTGAGACGCGAGTTGAGATCGAGGAGCAGGGCGTGGAGCTGCTCCGAGTTCCCGGAGTCGAGGTTGCCAGAGGGCTCGTCGCACAGGAGCAGCCCGGGACGGTTGATGAGGGCGCGCGCCAGCGCCACCCGCTGGCGCTCGCCGCCGGACAGTTCGTTCGGCAGGTGCCGCAGGCGGTGGTCCATGCCCACCAGCCTTATCAGCTCCAGGGCATGCTCCTCGTCGGCGCGCCGGAGCCCTCCGGCGATGCGGGCGGGCATGAGCACGTTCTCGCGCACGGTGAGATCCGGCAGCAGGTGGTGGAACTGGAAGACGAAGCCTATCTCCTTCCCGCGGATCGCGGACAGGGCGCGGTCCGGGAGTCCCGAGACGTCCTTGCCGCGGAAGCGCACCGTCCCGGCGGTGGGATGGTCGAGCAGGCCGAGGACGTGGAGCAGGGTGCTCTTCCCCACCCCCGAGGCCCCCATGATGGCCGTGAAGTCCCCGGGCATGACCGCGAAGTCCAGATCGCGGAACAGCTCGATGCGGGTGCCGGTCTCGTCGAAGGACTTGGCGATCTTCTCGAGCGCGACGAGCGGGACGGAGCTCCCTGCGGCCTCATTCATGGCGGATCGCCTCCACCGGATCGTGCCGCGCCGCCTTGAGCGCGGGCAGGATGGTCGCCAGCCCGCACAGGGCGTTGGTCACCAGCATCACCGCCACCACGTCCGGGGGCTGCAGCTCCACGGGCAATGTGGTCACGAAGTACACGTCGCCGGGCAGCTTGATGAGCCCGAACTCCTTCTGCAGCCAGTAACTAAGCATTCCCAGGGCCAGGCCCGCCAGGCTTCCGGCCACCCCGATGAGCATGCCCTCGAGGATGAAGATGCGCAGGATGCCGTTCCGGGTGGCGCCCATCGCGCGCAGGATGCCGATCTCGCGCACCTTGTCGTTCACGGCCATGACCAGGGAGGAGATGATGTTGAAGGCGGCGATGATGATGATGATCCCGAGGGCCAGGCCCACCAGCACCTTCTCGTAGGACATCCACTTGATGAGGGTGTAGTTCTTGGCCTGCCAATCCATGGCCCGCATGGGGAAGCCCAGGGAGTCCTCCAGCGCCGTGGAGACGGCGCCGCTGGCGTAGGGGTCGTCCACCCGGAGCTGGACGCCGGTCACCGCGCCCTCCATGCCGAAGAGCTTCTGGGCCGACTCCAGGGAGATGTAGGCCAGGCTCTCGTCGTACTGGTACATCCCGGACTCGAAGGTGCCGGTGACGATATAGGCCGAGATCTTGGGGGCGAACCCGGCCGCGCCCAGCTCGCCGGCGTCGGTGAAGTCGGCGAGGAACACCCGGTCGCCGACCATGGCGCCCAGCCGGGCCGCCAGGGCGTACCCGAGCACGATGCCGGGATAGGTCTTGCCGGAGGTGTCCGCCGCCGGCCCGACCCAGTACCGGCCGCGGCTGACGGTGTGCGAGAGGCCGATCACGTCCCGGCTGGAGGCGCTGTCGATGCCGTACACGACGATGCCGTCCTGGTTGGCCTTGCGGGAGATGATGGTCTTGGACATGATGAAGGGCGCCGCCGCCGTCACCCGGGGGAAGGACCGCAGCCGCTCCACCAAAGTGTCGTAGCCGGCCACCGGGCGGTACTGGTACTGGGTGACCTCGATGTGGGCGTCCTTGCCGATGAGCTGGCGCTTCACCTCCTGCTCGAAGCCGTTGATGGCGGAGAGCACGAAGATGAGCAGCCAGGTGCCCACCATGACGCCGGCGGCCGAGAACAGGGCGATGAGCCCCGTGGACAGGGTGCGCCGCTGGGCCCAGAAATACTTCCGGGCGATGAACCATTCGAAGTATCTCAAGGCGTTCCGCTTCCGGGCCTCACTCCGGCTTCATCAGGGGGAACAGCAGCACGTCCTTGATGGTCGCGCTGTCCGTCAGCAGCATCACCATCCGGTCGATGCCGATGCCCACGCCGCCGGTCGGGGGCATGCCGTACTCCAGGGTGCGCAGGAAGTCCTCGTCGAGGGGATGGGTCTCGTCCTCGCCGCCGCGGCCCCGCTCCACCTGCTCCTCCAGCAGCCTGCGCTGGACGATGGGATCGTTGAGCTCGGAGTAGGCGTTGCCGACCTCCCAGCCGTTGATGTAGGGCTCGAAGCGCTCCACCAGGGCCGGATCGCTCCGGTGGACCTTGCACAGGGGCGTGGTCTCCCTGGGCATGTCGATGATGAACACGGGGTCGACGAGGTGCTCCTCGCAGCGGGCCTCGAACAGGGCCTGGATGGCCAGGCCCCGCAGGTACTGCCCGTCGAGCTCCGCGCCCGCCTTCGCGAGTTCGGCCTTCAGCTCGTCGTCGGACATGCGGTCCACGTCGAGCTGGGCGTACTTGCGGATGGCGTCCTTGACGGTGAGGCGCGGCCAGGGCGGGGCCAGGTCGATGCTCCGGCCCTGGTAGCTGATCACGGTGGTGCCGTTGGCGGCCTTGGCGGCCCCGGCGTAGATGTTCTCGAAGTGGACCATCATGTCCCGGTAGTCGGCGTAGGCCTGGTAGAACTCCAGGAGGGTGAACTCGGGATTGTGGGTCCGGTCGATGCCCTCGTTGCGGAAGTTCTTGGCGAACTCGAACACCCGGGGGAAGCCGCCGGTGATGCAGCGCTTGAGGTACAGCTCGTTGGAGACCCGCAGGAACAGGTCGATGTCGAGGGCGTTATGGTGGGTGGAGAAGGGCCGGGCGTTGGCGCCGCCGTAGATGGCCTGGAGGACGGGGGTCTCCACTTCCAGGTAATCGTTCGCGAGGAGGTAGTCCCGGACGGACTGGATGATGCGCGAGCGCTTCTTGAAGGTCTCCCGCACGCCGTCGTTCAGGGTCAGGTCGACGTAGCGCTGGCGGTACCGGGTCTCCAGGTCCTTGAATTCGTCGAAGATGATCTTCCGGCCGTCCTCGATCTTCTCCTTGGGGATGGGCAGCGGCCGGACCGCCTTGGAGAGCAGCTCCACGGCCTTGGCCTGCACCGTGTACTCGCCCGCCTTGGTGATGAACATGGGTCCCCGGACCCCGATCCAGTCGCCGATGTCGAGCATCTTCACCAGTTCGAAGCCCTGCGCCCCCACCCCGTCCAGGGTGAACATCGCCTGCTGCCGCCCGGACCCGTCCTTGAGGTGCGCGAAGGCCAGCTTGCCCTTCAGGTTGTAGCGCACGATGCGCCCGGCGAAGGCGACCTCCTCCCCGGAGGCGAGCAGCGCCTCCCGGGCGGCCGCCAGGGCGGCGCTGTCGTGGGTCAGGGGGAACCGGTAGGGATAGGGGTTGATGCCCATCTCCCGCAGCTTGCCCAGCTTCTCCAGCCGGGCCTCGACTTGATCGTTCGTCTCCATAGGGGCGGAAATCTAGTAAATTCGGGGGGTCGGGCCATGCCGGGTTTCCGGGCATGGCGCGCCGGACGTCCTACCCATGGCGTCCCCTCCCGACCGGCAAGGAATCCCATGCGTGGAATTTTCGCTTTACTCGTCCTACTGTTCCTGGCGGCCGGCGCGCGCGCGGAGGGCCGGCTGGGCTATGTCACCGCCGGCCCCATGCTCCATTGGAACTTCAGCGGATACCGGTTCTCGGGCTTCAGCTTCGGGCTCGAAGTCGCCTACTGGAATTACGCGGAAGCCTGGCAGGAAGGGTTCTACTTCTCCGGTCCCGCGCCCGACCCCGATGCGCCCGGGTTCGGCCTCGCCCTGGGCTGCGACGGAGGCGCAGGCGGCTTCCGCCTGTACGCGGAGCCGCAAATCGGATGGGTGCTGGCCGGGCTTTCGCTGGGGCCGGTCCTGGAGCTGCCCGCGCCCGGCTCGCCGCCGCGCTGGGGCCTGCAGGGATCGGCCTGGGCCAACGCCGTGGGCGGGGTGGATTTGAGGTATCGGTACCTGTACGGGCGCCACACCCAGGCCCTGGGCCTGTACGCCAAGCTGGGCAGGCGGGTGTCCGGCGGCGGGGGCAGCCGTCCGGAATAGTCCCAGGGCGCCGGCGCCGGGGACTACTCGCTCCTGGAATCGTTCGGCGTCGGCGCACCGACGCCAGGGATTCATTTCTGGGATCTTTCGGCGTCGGCGGCGAGGAGGTAGGCGTTGATGAAGCCGTCCAGGTCGCCGTCCAGCACCTTGTCCGCATCGGAGGTCTCGTAGTCGGTGCGGGCGTCCTTGACCATCTGGTAGGGCTGCAGGACGTAGTTGCGGATCTGGCTGCCCCATTCGATCTTGAGCTTGCTCTGCAGCTTGCTCTCCCGCTTGGCCTCCTCCTCCTCGCGGTGCTTCTGGTAGATCTTGGCCTTCAGCATCTTCATCGCGCTGGCGCGGTTCTTGTGCTGGCTGCGCTCGCTCTGGCAGGAGACGACGATGCCGGTGGGGATGTGGGTCATTCGCACGGCGGAGTCGGTCTTGTTGATGTGCTGCCCGCCCGCGCCGCCGGCCCGGAAAGTGTCCACCTTGATGTCCGCCTCGTTCACCTCGACTTCCACGTCCTCGACCACGGGGTAGACGTGGACGGCGGTGAAGGAGGTATGCCGACGGGCGTTGGCGTCGAAGGGCGAGATGCGCACCAGGCGGTGCACCCCCACCTCGGAGCGCAGGTAGCCGTAGGCGAACTCGGAGGAGACTTCGAGCGTGGCGCTCTTGATGCCCGCGTCCTCGGCGGGCTGCTCGTCCAGCACCTCGTACTTGAAGCCCTTCTTGTCCAGCCAGGCGCGGTACATGCGCAGCAGCATGCGGGCCCAGTCCTGGCTCTCGGTGCCGCCCGCCCCGGGATGGATGGACAGGATGGCGGGACGCTCGTCGTCCTCGCCGGAAAGCATCTTCTTGAGCTCCAGCTCGCGGACCTTGGCCTCGAGGGGGGCGACGGAGTCGGCGACCTCCTTGAGGGTGCCGGCGTCGTTCTCCTCTTCGGCCATGGAGGCCAGGGCTTCCAGGTCCTCGACCTGGGTGCTGAGGGATTTCCACTGGTCGACCCACCATTGGAGGGTCTTGAGCTGCTTCTGGACCTTCTGCGCCTTGGCGGTGTCCGACCAGAACCCCGGCTCGGAGGCGGTGCGCTCGAAAAGGGCTATCTCTTCCTGCTTGCGCGCGAGGTCAAAGATACCCCCATAGGCGCACGACACGTTCCTTCAGGCTCGAAATTGCTTCCATGGCCAGCTCCGGTTGGACCGGACAAAATAGCAAATCAGGACCGAAATCCCATCCCTTCCGAAGCCGGCGCTCTCAAGGCGCTCAGGGCGTGAAAGCCGCCAGTACCGGCGCCGTGTCCAGCACCTCGTCGACGAAGGTAATCCTTCCCCGCTCCACGGTGAAAACGTGGGTCCAATGGGCCTTCCAAGCCTTCCCGGTGGGCGCGGCGGTCGCCTCCTCGTACCCCAGCACCACTACCTGGTCCTTGTCGGAAACGTACTCCCGGGTCTCGAACACCGACACCTTCGCGTTCTTCCCGAAAGTCTCGATGAAGCCGCGGATCCCGTCGACGCCTTCGTGGACGCCGGCGAATGGGATGCCCGAAGGTCCGTGGAGCACCCATTTCGCATCCTTGGCGAAGTTCCCGAGCATGCCGGGCAAATCGCCCTTGCCGAGCTTGTCGTAGAAATCCTTGACCACGTCGACCGGCTTCCTCGCCGCGTGCGCCGGCCGGGGGTCCTCGTGGCCCTTCCCCGCCGGGGGCGGGTTGCCGCCCATGGCCCAGACCGGTGCCAGGCACAAGGCGCCGACGAGCGCAAGCATCCGCGGGCGGAAATGGGGCGCGGATTTCCCGATTGATTTTCGGAACATGGAATCCTCCTTGGAAAGGTTTTGACATCGACCGGGCGCGGCGGGCCGGCCCGGACCGGGTCGCCGCTCGCATCGCGGCGTCCGACTACCTTGGAGCCTTCAGCGGGGAGGATTGTTGCAAGGAAAATGGCGCGGCCCGCGATTCGGATCGGCCTAGAAGGACCAGCCTGCGTTCAGGTTGACCAGGGGAACTCCGCTTTCCGCCGAGCTTTCGGCCTGCTCGCCGGCGGTATTCTCGGCCTCGGCCTGGGCAAACAGGAATTCGTAGCCCGCCTGGACCATGAAGGTCAGGACGAACCTGGCCGCCCATTTGTACCCGACCATGGGTCCGAAGGCGATTCCGTTGACGTCCACGGTGACGCCCTGGTCCTCCGGAGGAAAGATTTTGATCCAGAGGAGCTCAGCACCCA
>CBILQL010000229.1:0-7559 GCA_966238865.1 uncultured bacterium | reverse complement strand
ACGCCCGCCTGCTTCGAGCCCACCATCGACTACGTGGTCACCAAGGTGCCGCGCTTCACCTTCGAGAAGTTCTCGGTGGCCGACCCCGTGCTCGGCACCCAGATGAAGAGCGTGGGCGAGGCCATGGCCATGGGCCGCACCTTCAAGGAGAGCCTCCAGAAGGCCATGCGCTCCCTGGAGATCGATCGCTACGGCATGGGTTCCGACGGCAAGAAGGACATCGCCGAGGCGGACATCGCCCGGAACCTCGACTTCCGCCGCCCCGGCATCAACCGGGTCCTCACCGCCAAGCGGGCCCTGGAGCTGGGCTGGACCTTCGAGAAGGTGCTGGAGCTGAGCAAGTTCGATCCCTGGTTCCTGAACCAGATAAACGACCTGGTGCGCTTCGAGGCCGCGGAGCTGGCCGGCAAGACCCTGGAGACCCTGCCGGCCGCGACGCTGCGCAAGGCCAAGCAATGGGGCTATTCCGATCGCCAGCTCGCCCATCTGCTCAAGGTCGCCCCCGCGGGATCGGCCGCCGCCGCCGGCGCGCCGGCCGCGCCGAACGCATCGGCCGTGCTGGCCGCCGAAGACGCCGTCCGCGCCCGCCGCAAGGCCCTCGGCATCGTCCCCGTCTTCAAGACCGTGGACACCTGCGCCGCCGAGTTCAAGGCCTTCACGCCCTACCATTACTCCACCTACGAGGAGGAGAACGAGAGCATCCGCTCCCCGCGGAAGAAGGTGCTCATCATCGGCGGCGGGCCCAACCGCATCGGCCAGGGAATCGAGTTCGACTACGCCTGCTGCCAGGCCTCCTTCGCCCTCCAGGAAGAGGGCTACGAGAGCATCATGGTCAACTCCAACCCCGAGACCGTGTCCACCGACTACGACACCTCGGACAAGCTCTACTTCGAGCCCCTGACCCGCGAGGACATCCTCAACATCATCGAGCTGGAGCAGCCGGAGGGCATCATCGTCCAGTTCGGCGGGCAGACGCCCCTCAAGCTGGCCAAGCCCCTGGAGGCGATGAAGGCCCCGATCATCGGGACGTCCCCGAGCTCCATCGACATCGCCGAGGACCGCAAGCTCTTCGCCGACCTGGTGGATCGACTGGGATTGCGCCAGCCCCCGAACGGCATCGCGACCAACACCGCCGAGGCCGTCGCCATCGCCGAGAAGCTCACCTATCCCGTGCTCATCCGCCCCTCCTTCGTGCTGGGCGGCCGCGCCATGATGATCGTCTACACCCGCGCGGAGCTGGAGCAGTACATGGCGAGCGCCGTCGAGGCCTCCGCCGAGCGGCCCGTGCTGGTGGACAAGTTCCTCGGGTCCGCCATGGAGGTGGACGTGGACTGCCTATCCGACGGCAAGACCGTGGTCGTGGCCGGCATCATGCAGCACATCGAGGAGGCCGGCATCCACAGCGGCGACTCGGCCTGCATCCTCCCGCCCCAGGATCTGTCCCCGCGCCTCCTGCGCGAGCTGGAGCGCCAGACCATCGCCATGGCCAGGGAGCTGAAGGTGGTGGGCCTCATGAACGTCCAGTACGCCATCAAGGACGACCTGGTGTACATCCTCGAAGTGAACCCCCGGGGCAGCCGCACCGTGCCCTTCGTGAGCAAGACCATCGGCGTCCCCCTCACCAAGCTGGCCACCAAGGTGATGGTGGGCCGCACCCTGGAGGAGCTGGGCTTCACCGAGGCGAAGATGCCCCCCTACGTGGCCGTCAAGGAGAGCGTGTTCCCCTTCGCCAAGTTCCTGGGCGTGGACACCCTCCTGAGCCCGGAGATGAAGTCCACGGGCGAAGTGATGGGCATCGACAGCAATTTCGGCCTGGCCTTCGCCAAGGCCCAGATGGGCGCCGGCAACTCCCTGCCCTCCACCGGCAAGGTCTTCGTCTCCGTCAACGACGCCGACAAGGAGAAGGTGGTGCCCCTGGCCCGCCGCCTCCACGAGCTGGGCTTCGAGATATCTGCCACCGCCGGCACCGCCGCCACCCTGACCAAGTGGAACATTCCCAACAAGGTGGTGTACAAGGTGAGCGACGCCTCGGGCGAAAGCCGGACCAAGGCCGTGGACCTCATCGCCAGGAAGGAATTCGCCCTAATCGTCAACACCCCGCGCGGCCGCTCCGACACCAAGGACGACGACGCGGTGATCCGCAAGGCGGCCCTGCTGGCGCAGATCCCCTATACCACCACCCTGGCCGCGGCGGAAGCCGCGGTCGCCGCCATGGACGCCTGGCGCCACGGCGAGGTGGGCGTGTGCTCCATGCAGGAGTACTACCGCCAGAGCGGGATTCCCCTGGTGAAGGGGCTGGTGCAGAAGGCCGTGGCGACCAACTAGCCGCTTCGGCAAATCAGCCTTGAAGGTGCGAAACAGGGTTTTGCGGGCGCATTGTTCCAGAGCGGTTCCGTCCAAAATGGAACGTGCCTATTGGTTAAATCAGATAAAGCGGTCGGCGGGGACGCCGAATATCTTGGCCAGGCTCTTGGCCGAGGTTTTGCTGACGGAGCGCCGGCTATTCTCCCAATCGGAAATGCGCGAGGCCTTGATACCCCCCAGTTTCTCGCCAAGCTCGGCCTGGGATAGATCATGCGCTTCGCGCAGGTGCCTGACCCAAAGGCCCGGCGTCAGGGTCTTGGAGACCTTCTTGTGCAGGTCGGTCTCGAAGTAGTCCACGGCTACGTCGTTCCGGTCCACCAGATAGCGGGAATAGCGGCGCCGAACGTCCAGGAGCACCCGCCGGGGGGTTCCGGAGCGGAAGGTCAGCTTAATAGGGGGCGTCTTTGTGGCTGCCGACATGATAAACCTCTACGGTGATAACTTCCTTTTGATACTCCCAGCAGGCGACATATGCGTGGCTGCGAGCTAAATGGCAAAGGTACTGGTTCTTCGAGCCCTTGAGCTTCCCGTAGTTCGTCCAGGCATCAGGGCCGGTGGGTCCGCCGGTGCGCAGGGCATCCATCAAAATCTCAAATCTCTGTTGGACGTCCAGGGGGAGTTTCGAAAGCTGCTTTAAAGCGGCCTTCGGACCGTGACCCGGTACCCCATTTCGGGCAATATACCCCAAAACGGGGTATAGATAAAGGGGCTTCTGGCTGTCCCGTTCGGGACAGTCATTTCCGGCCTGACCCGATGATCGCCGTCCTCCGCTTGACTTTCAGGAATGGGAGCTTTAGATAATGGCCAAGCACCATGATTCCCTTCCGATTGACCCTATCCGCTGCACTCGCCTTCGCGCTGGCATCCACCAATATCCTGGCGGAACCGGAGGGCCAGAGTCGTGGAGAAATCCGTGTCCTGGCCCGGTTTTCCAACCCCCTCCTCGCCGCTGCGCTGCGCATTGACCTTAGGGACTCGACCCCCGAATATTCGGCCGGCAAGGATTCTGATGTGCCTTCACCCTTCCCAGTTCTGGAGGGTCTGGGCGCGCGCTTCCATTGCCTGTCCGCCGCGCCCCTCACCCCCTGGGACCCTTCCGAAGGCACCGTCGTCCTCACCTTCCCGGACAGCGTGGCTGGTCCGGCCCTGGTGGCGGCCTATCGCGGGACCGGGCTTTTCGATTGGGTGGAAGTGGATGGAGCCGGACAGGCCCATGGCGAGCGGAGCTTCTCCGCCCTTGCCGCGCCCGCGGTGAAGCCCAACGACCCCTATTACAACCTGCAATACGCGCTGAAGAACGACGGCACGCGCACTTTCGGGAACGTCAAGGCCAAGGCCGGCGCCGACATCGACGCCGAGGCCGCCTGGGGCCTGCAGGCGGGCGACTCCACCGTGATCGTGGCCGTCCTCGACGGGGGCGTCGCCTTGTCCCATCCCGAATTGGCGGGACGGCTCTGGAAGAATCCGAAGGAGATCCCCGGCAACGGTCAGGACGACGACGGCAACGGCTTCGTCGACGACGTCAACGGGTGGAGCTTCGCCGTGAACCAGCAGGGAGGCGACGCGAACGTGGCCGATGACTACGGCCATGGCACCAACGTGGCAGGCATCATCGGCGCGATTTCGGGGAACTCCCTGGGGGTGGCGGGACTTGCCCGGTGCACGGTGCTTCCGGTGAAGGTGCTGGACTCGCAGAACAACGGACTGTACAGCTGGTGGGCCGCGGGGATACGCTATGCCGTGCAGCAGGGAGCCAAGGTCATCAACCTGTCCCTGGGCGGGCAGAGCACCAGCTTCTCCACCCTGAAGTCGGCCGTGGACTACGCGCTGGCCAACGGCGTGATCGTGGTGGCGTCGATGGGCAACCAGCGGAGCGAAACCCCCGACTATCCCGCCGCCTTCGACGGGATAGTCGCGGTGGGAGCGACGGGTCCCGACGACAACTGGGTCCGCTCCTTCACCTGGGACACCACCAAGGGAAGCAATTTCGGAAAGCATATTTCCGTGTCCGCTCCCGGCAGCTTCATCCACGGGCTCGATTACCGGAGCAACACCAACTACCAATCCTATTGGAGCGGGACCTCCCAGGCCTGCCCGATGGTCGCGGCTGTCTGCGCCCTGCTGCTCTCCCAAGGGCCCGGGAGGACTCCGGCCGAGATCAAGCGCCTGATCGAGATGGGCGCCGAGGACGGGGTGGGCGACGCCTCCCTCGACTCGCCGGGCTGGGATCGATACTATGGCAACGGCCGCCTGAACGCCTACCGGAGCCTGCTGGCGGGAATGCCGGTCGCGATTCGGACCGCCCCCCGGAAGGCATCCCCCGGAATCGCATTTGCGCTTCGCCAAGGGACGGGCTTCGACATCCTGGGGCGGCAGCTCGGCCCAATCCCCTCCGGCAAGCGTTTATCCATCCTGCCGAACCGCTGATACGCGGAAAATAATCCTTTCCGGCCGCAATCAGACCCTGTCCGGCGCCAAGTCGGGTGCCCGAAACGCCTCGTTTTCGTACACTATGGGTCCATGCCAGCCTTCAGGCCCAAGCAGCCGGCCCGCCGGTCCTTCTCCGCCGTCTCCGGCCCAATCCCGGTCCCCGCGCCTTCCGCTGTACTCACCGGGCGGAATCCCTCGGCCCGTCCCCGGCTGCCCCTCTTCGTCCTCGCCCTGGGCCTTTCCCTGCTGTTCTCCGGCTGCGTCTACTTCAACACCTTCTATAATGCCCAGAAGGCCTATGATCAGGCCATGCGCATGCGCGAGACGCGCCTGGAGAAGACCCCGGACGATTCCGTGCTGGCCACCAACGACGAGAAGCTCAAGCTGGAGCGCAGCATCGCCAAGAGCTCCAAGGTCCTGGAACTGTATCCCGACAAGAAGAAGTACCAGCCGAAGGCCCTGTTCCTCATCGGCGAGTCGTACCTGGCCATGGGGGAATACGCCAAGGCCATCCTCAAATACGACGAACTCCAACGCTTCTATCCCGAGGCCAGGGAGATGCCGGTGGCGGAGTTCCACCGGGCCAAGGCCCTGTTCCTGAACGGGCAATATCCATTCGCCCGCACCGCCTTGGAGAAGGTGCTGGCGGGCGGCGATCCGCGCTTCCAGCGGGAGGCGATGGAATACATGGCGCGGCTGGAGGTGGAGAACGACTCGCCGGCGGCGGCCCTGGACATCTACGAGAAGCTGCTCCGGGAGGCGGCCAGGAGCCCGGAGGCGCGGGCCAACGTGCATTTCGAGGCCGCCAAGCTGGCTTTCGGGCTCGAGCAATGGGTACGGGCGCGGGGACATGCCAAGGCGGAGGAGATCGGGCGGCTGGCGAGCCGTCTCCGCTTCCGCTGCGACCTGATGGCGGCGGAATGCCTGTTCCGGCTGCAAAAGGTCGACGACGGTATCCGCGAACTGGAGGCCATGCTCAAGGTGCGCCTGTACGCCGTGTTCGCGCCGGAAATCCACCTGCGGCTGGCGGACGGCCATTTCCTCCTGGGCAAGCCGGAGAAGGCGGTGGAGCTGCTCAAGAAGGTGCCCGTGGAGTCCCCGAGGACCGCGTATTCCGCCGAGGCGTTCTACCGCCTCGGGGAGCATCATTGGCAGAGCCTCAAGCAGGAGAAGGAGGCCAAGGAGTTCTACGACTCCTCCGCCGCCCAGGGGGCCGACTTCGAGTACGCGGTGCTGGCCCGCCAGCGTTCCGAGGCCCTGGCCAGGCTGGCCGAGCTGCGCAAGCCCGCGGCGGATACCTCCGCCCGGGAGGCCCATTACCAGGATTTCATGATCGCGGAGCTGTTCCTGTTCCGGCTGGACAACGTGGACAGCGCCCTGGGACGCCTGGACCGCATCGTGGAGGATCCGCGCCAGGACTCGGTCCACTCCATGCGGGCCGCCTATGCGCGCGCCTTCATCCAGGACGAGTTCAAGAAGAGCAAGCCGGCCGGGGATTCGTTGTACCGCTACGTGCTGGAGAAGTATCCCAACACGGAGTATGCCAAGCAGGCGGAACGCAACCTGGGCCTCAAGCCCACGGTGCAGACCGAGGAGGATATCGCCCATAAGCTGTTCCTGGAGGCGGAGGCGCTGCGCTTCGGCGGGTCGGACCTGGCCGGGGAGGTCATCCCGGCCTATGCCCGGGTGGTGTCCGCGCATCCCCGCACCTGCGAGGCCGCCCGCGCGCAATTCGCCATCGCCATGCTCTACGAGGGGTTGTCCTTCGGGGAGGAGAAGCTGGCGGGAGGCCTGGATTCGGCCAAGTCGGCCTTCTCGGCGGTGCGCGAAGGCTATCCGGGAACGCCATGGTTCAACGTCGCCGACGCCAAGCTGAACGCGGCGGGCATCAAGCCCGGCCCGAAACCCGCCGCCCCCGCGAACCCGGCTCCGGCCACACCCGGCGCCCCCGCCGCTCCTGGAGCCCCTGGAACTCCTGGCGCGGACGCAGGACCGGCGACCGCTCCCGGCGCTCCGCACACCTCGGCGCCGTCCCCGCAACCGTCCCAGGACGCCGGCACGGCTCCGGCGGACACTGCCTCCCCGGCCTCCGAGGACAGGCCCAGGGAAGAGCTGGAAACCGACTACGACAACGTCGAGCAGTACTGAACCGGGGCAACCCTTCAGACAGGAGCGCTACACATGGCAGCGAGACTCCTCATCCTTCCGGCCGGCCTCCTGTTCCTGGCATGCGCCGTGGTTCCCCGTCACGAACGGCCCGCCTATGATCGGGACATCGGCGGCTACCCGGAGGCCGTCGAGGCGGAGCCGCAAGGTTCCACCCAGGTCGGGATGGTGTCCTATTACGCCGACAAGTTCCACGGCCGGAAAACCGCCAGCGGCGCCCGCTTCGACAAGAACGCCTTGACGGCGGCCCATCGCACTTTGCCCTTCGGCACCCGCCTCAAGGTCACCAACCTCGCCAACGGGAAATCCGTGACCGTGACGGTGAACGATCGCGGCCCCTATGCCCATGGGCGGATATTGGATCTCTCGGAAGCGGCGGCGAAGTCCATCGGGATGATAGGGAAGGGGACGGTGAAGGCGCGGCTGGAAGTCCTCTGATCCGCGTCCGCCAATCCGCGTCCGCCAATCCGCGGCCGGATGATTCCGATTTGGCCTCAGGCGACGTTGTCGCTGGGGAACGGGTCCAGACCGATCATGTCGCCCACCGCCCGATACTGGTCCGGGTGGGTTTCCCGGTAGATCTTGGCGAAGCCGAGTTG
>CBILQL010000228.1:0-7650 GCA_966238865.1 uncultured bacterium | reverse complement strand
AGGTCGGGTGCCCGGCCCCGTCGGCCGGCACGGCCTGACGGCGCGGCCTGGCATGCGACCCCTTCCGAGGCCGTCGGCAAGCGATCGGCCCAATTTTCAGCATCGGGAGGTCCGTGATGAAGGTCTTCGCCGCCGCCGCCCTGGCCGGCCTGCTTTTCCATGCGCCCGCATCCGGAGAAACCCTCAAGGGCCGGATCATCGACAGGGCCGATGCGGCGTCCGGCCCCAGGGACCCGGGAGGCGCCCGCGACGGCGCGCCCGGCATGCGGCCGGGTCCGGCCAAGGGCCTGTCCGCGGCCCGTCTCACCCTCCACGATTCCGCGGGCAAGCCCCTGTCCACGCGCGCAAGCTCCAAGACCGGGGCCTATGCCTTCAAGGGGCTGAAACCCGGACGTTACCTGCTCGCGGTGGAGCGCCGGGACTACCTGCCCTCGCCGCTCCTGCGCTGGATCGAGATCGGCGGGGGCGACACCGCCTCCCGGGACTTCGCCCTCGACGGATTCCCGAAGCGGAACCAGAGCCCGGCCCGCGAAGCGGGGCCGCGCCGCACGGCCCCGCACGGCTACTATTCCCGCCTCGCGGAAGGCCTGCTGGGAGGCTATCCCGCCCTGTACCGGGAGGCGGCCCGCCCGGTTTCCCTGGGCCGCTTCTTCGACGCCGAGGACAGCAGCGAGGCCTGGCGTAGCCTGTGGCCGGCCTTGGCATGGGCCGAGATCGAATCCCAGGAGCGCCCCCCGGAACACCGCATCTTCCTGGCCCATGCCCTGGATTCGGCCCTCAAGGCCGCCTCCCTGCCTTCCCCGCCCGCCCTGGCCGCCTATCTCAAGATCCGGCCCGATACGTTGGAAGCCTTCGCGGCCAGGGTCCGGGCCGCCATCCTGTCCCCTTCGGGCAAGAAGGCCCTGGACCCCTTGCGCAATCCGCCCATCCCCCGTTCCCTGGCCTACAAGATCATCGACGGCCAGCTCGCCTCCGCCACCATCCCGCCGGCCAGGAAACGGGCCTTCCTCGCCAAGGCGAAGGCCGCCCTGGGCGGCGACGCGGCCAGGCGCCTGGCGGCCGCGCAGGCGGCACGGGACAAGGAACGCAAGGCCGGCAAGCCGGCAAAGGGCGCAGCCCTCGCCTCCGCGGCTTCCGCCGCCTCCGATGCACTGTGGAAAACCGTGGCGGCCCAGGCCAAGGGGAAGCCCCCGAACCCCGTTGCACAGTATCATGTCGGTTACCGGGACCTGGAGGAGGGCCGGCACCCCGAAGCCCTGGAGATGCTGCGCAAGGCCGGCGCCGCGCGCTCCGGGTATGCCCGCTGCCTGCAGGCCGAGGCCTACGCCCACCTGGCGCTGGGGGATTCCTCCCTGGCCGAGGCCGCCTTCCAGGGCCTCACGTCCCTGGAGTCCCCGGAGTGGCAGGCACGGGGATGGCTGGGCATGGGCCGCATCCAATGGCAGACCGGCCGCGCCGAGGCCGGAGAGGCCTCCCTGATCAAGTCCCTGGGCCTGGACGACCGCTCCGATTCCGCCCATGCCGCGCTCATGCTCCTGGCCCGGATCTCCCTGGAGCGGAACAGCTGGCAATCGGTGGAGCCCATGCTCGAGAAGGCGTCGCAGGAACGCCCCCGGGACGCGGAGGCTCAATTCTGGCTGGGGCACATGGCGCTCAAGGCGCACCAGGACGGCGTGGCCCTGGATCGCTTCCGGCGTGCGCGCATGCTGGCGCCCCGGCGCCCCGAGTTCGCCGTGGCCGAGGCCAAGGCCCGCTTCGATCGCGAGGAATGCGGCGAGGCCCTCAAGGTGCTGAAGCCGCTCAAGTCCCGCCTCGGCCCGGACGGGCTGTCGCTGTACGGCCAATGCCTGCTGGCGCAGGGCCGGGCCCGCGAGGCGGCCCTCGAGTTCCGCCGCATGCACCAGGCGAAGCCGTCCGCGGCCGCGGCGGCGCTGCTGGCGCGCGCGCTGGTCGCATCCGGGTCGGCCGGGGAGGCGGCCGCCTTCCTGTCCGAGTCGCCCTTCAACTCCCAGGCCGGCGTGCGCATGGCCCGCGCGGAGGCCCTTCTCGCCCTGCGGCAGCCCGACCAGGCCCGGGACGCCCTGGAACCCCTGCGGGCCCGCTCCCCGGAGGATCCGGAGCTGCATTACCTCCTGGGCCGCTGCGCCTGGCTGGAGCACAACTATCCCGAGGCGTCCCGGGAGTTGACGGAGGCGCTCCGGTACCGCCAGGATTACCCTGAGGCGGCCGCCCTGCAGGGCGCCTGCCTCCTCAAGCAGGGGCGCGCCGGCGAGGCCCACCACTATTTCAAGGAGCTCACCGCGTCCTCGCGGCCGGCATGGCGGGCCCGGGGCCTGTCCGGGCGGGGCCAAGCCTTCGCCCAGGAAGACAAGCTGGAGGCCGCCGCCGAGAACCTGGCGCACTCGTTCCAGGCCCGCCCCAGCGCCGAGGCCGCCGCCCACATGGCCCTGGTGCTGCTCACGCAGGAAAAGCCGGAGGCCGCCGCGCCGTGGGCCGAGAAGGCCCGCCGCCTGGATCCCCGCGAACCCCTGGGCCTGCTGGCGGCCGTGGACGTGCTCCTGGCCGGGAAGCGCACGGACGAGGCGATGGCCCTGGCAGCCAAGGGGCTGGAGGGCGACCCGGAGTCCTGCGACTTCCAGCTGGTGGCCGCCAAGGCGGCCCTGAAGGCCGGCAAGGACGACGAGGCCCGGGCCCTGAGCCTGAAGGCGGCCCAGGGATGCCCCGGCGAACCGGCGTCCCACTATTACCTGGGTTCCCTGTCCGCCCGGGCCGGAGGCACGGCCGAAGCCAAACGCCACTTCGGGACCTACGTGGCCAACGGCGGGGACGCGAAGCGGGTGCCGGCGGGGTATCGCTGAGTCACTATCGTTGCCCAGATTAGTGTCGGGACAAGGGTAGTGATTCGGAAATGAGGAAACCTGAAAATCTCCGGAGCATCATCGAAAAGTTTCCAAAAATACCCGTGAAGTCTTGGCTCTCTACCTCAGCAGGCTTTGAGAAATGAAGATCCGGCTCTACGATTCCAAGGACGAAGCCGGGCTGATCGCCCTATGGCAGGCCTGCGGTCTGGTGAACCCGAAGAACGATCCCGCCAAGGATATACGCAGAAAACTGAAAGTCAAACCGGGATGGCTTCTGGTAGGGGTGGAAAAAAGCCGAATCGTAGCCTCCGCGATGGCAGGATATGAAGGCCACCGCGGCTGGGTCAACTATCTGGCAGTCTTACCCGACTCGCAAAAACGCGGGCTGGGACGGGAGATCCTAAGCCATGCCGAGAAGAAGCTGGCTCGCCTGGGCTGCCCTAAAATCAACCTGCAAGTCCGCAAAGGCAACGAGGCCGTGCTCGGATTCTACCGCGAGATGGGCTACCAGGTGGAAGAAGTCCTGAGCCTAGGCAAAAGGCTGATCGACGATTCGGCACCCGGAAAAAAGCGGATAAGAGAGCGCTGAGGGGCGTCGCCGCCCCTCATGCCGCCGGCTTGGCCGGCTTATCCGGCGTGAACGCCTTCCACAGACCGCCCGATGAATAGCGGTCCCAGCACCAGCGCAGCCATTTGAGCAGGCGGAAGGCCAGCCACAGCGACCAGGCCAGCATCGTCACGCGATAGGCCCAGAGCGGCAGGGAGAACATCCATCCCACCGGCAGTTCGCCTTCGGTCCGATCCTGGAACCAGCGGAGCAGGGAGGCGTACGAGCCGTTGCCGGTAATCTGCATGTCCGGGGAGCTGAGCAGGCCCTGGGGCACCGAGGCCACCAGGGTGCCGAAGGCGATGAGGGCGACGAAGCCCAGGACGACCTGCACCAGGTTGTAGGTCACGGGGACGAGGCCGGCGGCGCGGGCCTCCCGGGCGCGCAGGGCGAGGAAGAGGATCAGCAGGGGGGCGGTGGCGTAGACGTTCACCGTCGAGGTCCCCGCGAAGAGCAGGGCCCAGTCCAGGAATCCCAGAGGGGTAGCCCGGGCGCGACCCAGGCCCCAGGCCAGCGCGACGAGGACGACGAGCACGCCCCAGAGCAGCAGGGCGGGTCCGGCCGAAGGGCCGCCCACCCAGAGCACCCAGCGGTCGCCGGGCACCTGGAGGCCGACGGAGACGTTGGCGGCCCTATCGCCCAGCCTGATCCGCGGGGTTTTCTGCACCAGTCCGATGCCGCCGGCCTGCTTCCACTCGAGATCCACGCTTTGCAGGCCGGGCTGCAGGGGCAGGACGATCCGGCCTTCGCGCTGGGTCAGGGGCTGGGGATTGCCGTTCACCCGCAGGTTTTCCAGGCGGGCGCCTTCCGGCAGGTTCACTTGCGCCATATCCCCCTGGCCGGCCCGATAGCTCAGGTTCAGCGTCCCGGTGCCTTCGCGGCGGCCGGGCGCGAAGGTGAGGTTGGCGTTCTCGACGGTTTTCACCGGGCCGCTGGCCGCCTTGGGCTCGGTGATGCGCAGGCGCAAGGTGTCGCCGGGGATGGGTCGCCATTCGGTGAATTGGCCGCGACCGGGCCCGGTTTGCGCCGGCGCCGGCCCCTGGGATTCGAGATGCCAACGGGAGGTGGCCTGCACCAGCCATATCTCCGACCAGCGCGACAGATCGCCGGCGGCGAAGGCGAGATGCTCCTTCCGATCCACGGCGGAGCGCCAGGAGAATTCCCCTTGGCCCTCCTGGAAGCCCACCATGGTGCGCTCCCGGTCCCGGGACATGGCCGCGGACAGGGGATGCTCGAAGGGCAGCAAAGGTATTTCGACCGAGAAAGCGCCGGAGCGCGGGGCGACGCGCACCACGCGCGTGTCCAGGAACCATTCCTGGCCCAGGCTCAGGCTGCGATGGACTTCCACGAAGGGCAGGACGGGATCGGGAGCCAGGGCTCTCCGCCCCTCCGCAGCATCCTTGGATGCGCCGGCGCCGGATGATCCGGCGGGGCCCGCCCGCCTCTGGAACACCAGGGTCCCGCCCTCGACGCGGGTGCCGGACAAGCCCTGCACCACGAAGCCGGGAGCGTCCACGGCGAGATTATGCGCCTGGTCCCCGAAGGCCAGCTCCAGGCGATCGCCGAGGAGGAGGCCTTCCAGGACGACATGATGACGTCCCGTGGGAATCACGGCCGCCAGGGTCCCGGACGGCAGCCGCGCGGCGGCGGCGTCCTTCCCGTCCATGCGGATGGATTCCAATGCCCACTGATCAGGGCCGGCCTGGGGCAGGGAGGCCACCGCCGTATCGGCGGCGTCGAGGAACAGGCCGATGCGGAAGCCGCGATCCCCCAGAGTCACCGTGCCTGCGTTCAGGGACACGCAGGCGGGGGCGCAAACAGGCGCGGCGGAGAGCCGCTGCTCCAACTCGGTCAACAGCTCGGGGGAAGGGAATTGCGCATGGGCGGGCCGGGAGAGCGCGAGCAGCGCGAAAACGATGCCGGCGCCGCGCAGGAAGGGCAGGCGGGGAAGGCGGAAGCCGCCCAGCATGCCCGACCCGGAACCGGCGGCGAAGATAAGCAGCAGAAGTCCCGGCAAGGCGGCCTGCAGGGCGCGGACCAGGCGCCAAAGCCAGGGCGGCATCAGCAGGAGCCGCAAGGACTCCCCTTCCGAGACCGGGCCCGACCAGGTGAGCCTGGCCGAGGACCATCCCCAGACCGGCTCGCCCGGTCCGCTTTGCACCTTGGCGAAGGCTTCGGTTTCCGGCGGGGATTGATTGTACGCAGACTTGGCGGGCTTTCCCGTCCCGCGGCCCGGTACCGTGCGTCGGGCCAAGGGCGCATCGGGCCGGGGTGCCTGCGTCGCGTACCCCGCCCCCGAGGCCGCCGCGTCCTGCTCCGGCGCCTCCATCATGGGCTGGGGCATGGGCTCGGCCTCCTGGACCGAAAAGTCTTCCTGGTTCACGCTCCCGCCGCCGTAGCTGCGGCTGTTCTCGAGCAGGCTGATATTGGCGTATCCGTAGGTGGGACCTTCCGGGTTGTCGAGCTGGGGATACAGGGCCTTGCGGGCATGCACGATGGCGAACGGGATCCAGGCGGCGATGAGCAGCAGCAGGCCGACCCAGCGGTACACGGTGGCGGCGCGCAGCAGGGCGCCGGCCGGCAGCACGCGGCACAGGCCGATGGCGGCCAGGAGGTTGAGCCACAGCAGGCCGTTGAGCCCCGGCTCGTCGGACAGGAGTGCGAAGGTGATGAAGGCCAGCAGGGCCGGCCGCCAGCCGAACAGCTTGAGGGTGGCCAGGGTCAGGATGCAGAGCAGGAAGACGTCCCACAGGGACCAGCCCGACACCCAGGAGTCGCCCACGCGATCGGGTCCGTCGGCATGGATCAGCCGCCAGCCGGGAGGCAGGTTGAGGCGGAGCTCCATCCTCTGGAAGCCCCGGGACCAGCCGGTGGCTTCCATGGCCCCGCCACGCTTCACCCGGCTCAAGGCCATGAAGTCCAGGCGCCCCGCCGGCACCTCGACCCCGGCGCCGCTGTCCGACGCCGTGATCATGACCGGCCGGCCGCCGATCTCGGCGCGCCCCAGCTCGAAGGCCGGCCGCATCTCCAGGCGCGTGCGCCGGAACAGTTCGCCGCGGATCGCGTCCTTCTGGGTATAGCCGCGGCCGGAGAAGTCCAGCCACATGTTCCGGGACAGGGTGAGGTTCCCGGCCTGGGGATTGGGGTCGCCGCGCTGCTTCTCGTGCAGGCGCAGGGCGTCCCCGGGCGCCAGGCGGAAGGCCGGCAGGGATTTCCATTCGTCCGGGAGCCCCGACTGGGAGGGATCGATGAGCGGCGCGCCCGACAGCTCCACCACCCGGATGTCGCGGCTGGCCTCGAAGGTCCAGATCTCCTCCTCCGGCCACAGGCTGTCCAGGCGCTCCATGGCCATGCGATCGGCGAGACCGAGGAAGCGGGCCTCCACCCGCACGCTGCGATCGCCGGGGAGCAGCTGCACGCGCAGCCGGCCGTCCGCCTCGGCGCGCGCCGGGAGGTCCCCGCCGATGTCGGTGGGCGTGGTCCCCGCCGGCAGCAGGCGGCCGGTCACGATTTCCCGCTCCGCCCCCGAGACGGCCAGGCGGATATGGGTTTCCAGGCGCATGGGGACGCCGTCGACGAGCTTGCGGTACACCCGCAGGGCCAGCGGCACCGCCTCCGCGCCGGAGTCCGGCTTCGCGGCCTTGCTTTCCAGCAGCAGCCGGCCGCCGCCCCCGTCCTCGGGGCTGGCCACCGGCCTGCCCCGCAGGCGCAGGGACACGCGGGCGATCCGCGGCGGGACGCCCAGGGCCCCGGGCATGCCGTCCCATGCCAGCCGTCCCGACAGGGAATGCATGCCGGCGGGAAGCCGAGCCTGCGGCTTCCCCTCCCGTAACACGACGGGGACGTCCCCGGCCGGAGACGCGACGCCGATGGGCCAGTTCTCCCCGTCGCCGGGGAGCGCCACCCACTGGCTTCCGTACACGGAGACCCCCAGGCGGAAGGTCCCGCCCTTGTCGTCGAGGTCCAGGTCCAGGGAAGCGTAGGCTACGCACAGCTTGGCCTGATCGGGCTGGACCGGGCAGGGATGGGAGGCGTCCCGCTCCAGCACCCAGGCCTTCCAGGGCCGCAGGGGTTCGGGCACGTGGACCTCGCGGGCCGGGGACGCCTGGGCGAGAAGGAGGCACAGAAGACACAAGAAGCACAGGATGCCGTGATGGAGGAAACGGAGCAACCCTCGTTTCC
>CBILQL010000227.1:0-7655 GCA_966238865.1 uncultured bacterium | reverse complement strand
CTGGAGCAGCAGGCACAGGCCCGCGGCCAGCGACGTGACGAGGAATCGCCAGGCAGGACCGCGGCGGACGCAGCGGTTCCCGGCCTGGGCTCGGACAGGCATGCCGGTATCCTTTCTGTTTCCTTCGGAGAGACGGGAAGAACTCTAAGGGAAAAAAAGAATTTCCGGAGGGCCGGGGAAAGGGCCGCTCAGGACGGGATGCGCCCGAGCAGGGAAAGGCATGTCCGGATTTTTTCCAGATCCTTGCGGCCGGGAGAGATCTCCACCTTGCTGTTGAGATCCACCGCGAACGGGGCCGTGGCGGCCACCGCGGCGGCGAGGTTCCCGGGTCCGAGCCCTCCCGCCAGGAACAGGGGCAGCGGCAGGGGATGAGCGGCGAGCAGGCCCCAATCGAAGACCTGGCCGCTGCCGCCGAAGCCGGCCTCGCCGGCGGACGCCTTGGCCTGGGTGTCCACGAGGAGATATGCGAGCGGCCCGTGGGAGGCGGACCCCGGTCCGCGGGACGCGGGCGCGGCGGCGCCGGCGGCAGGTTCCGCGCCCACTGCTGCGGGTGCCTGCAGGCCGGGACGCAGACCCCCGAGATCGGCCAGGCGTGTATGCGGCAGGGCCTTGATAACCGGCAAGGGCATGGCGCGGATCGCGTCCCAGTCCTCGGAGCCGTGCAGCTGGATCATGCGGATGCCCGTGATCGCCGCAACCTGCGCGATCCGGGCCGCCGGGACGTCGACGAACACCCCCACCGGCACGGAGCGCTTCAGCGAGCGGATGATCGGGGCGGCGGCCTCCGGCGCGATATAGCGGGGGCTGGCGGGATGGAAATTGAAGCCGATCCAGTCCACGCCGAGCGCGTCCAGGGCGGCCGCTTCCGAGGGTTCGCGGATGCCGCAGACTTTCACGCGCGTCGCGGAAGTTCCGGGGGAGGACTGGGTCATGCTGTTGGAGCCTTCGGAGTCCGCGCGGGACCCGCGCGGCGCGGCGCCGGACCGATGGATATCCCATCGTCCGGCAACCCAAATAGAGATTTTTTTCCTAATTTTGGATAGGGTTGAATGGGGTGTCGGGCCCGCCGCGGCGGGGGGTCGAAGCGCCCGGAAGGCGGAACCGTTTATGAGCGAAAACAAGAAAGTCGCGACCCTCGAAGGCGTCGTCTTCAATTATCCGGCGGGCAACAACGCCCTGGATCGCATCACCCTGGATCTGCACCAGGGCGAAATCGTCGGCCTCATCGGCGCCAACGGCGCCGGCAAGACCACCCTCATGAAGCTCCTGGCCGGCTATATGGACAAGAGCGAAGGCAAGATCGTACTCGGCGGCCGGCCCATCGAGGAATACTCCAACCGCCGCCTCAACGAGTTCGTCACCCTTGTCGAGCAGAATCCCGAGAGCCAGCTGGTGGGACCCACCGTCGAGGACGAGCTCGCGCGCGCCTGCCGCCTGATGGGATACGAAGGCCGGGTCATCCGCGAGAAGGTGGACTTCGTGCTCAAGCTGGTGCGCATGAAGCAGGCCAAGGAATGGTACCTGGACGAGATGTCCGGCGGCGAGCGCCGCCGCATCGCCCTGGCCCTGGCGCTGGTCTCCGACCCCAGCATCCTCCTCTTGGACGAGCCCCTGTCCGACCTCGACATGGTGGGCCAGCGGGACACGGCCGCCACCCTCCGGGAGCTCAAGAACCGGGGGCTCTGCGTCATCGTCTCGTCGCACCGCCTGGAGGACATCCTCGAGCTCACCGATCGCATCGCCGTGCTCGGCGAGGGCCGCCTGCTGGCCGCCGACGAACCCCAGAAGGTCCTTTCGGACAGCGCCGTCCTCAAGCTGGCCGCCATCACCGTCCCGACCGTCCCGCGCCTCTTCATGCGCCTCCAGGAGGAGGGCGTGCTCGCCAAGGGCCGCTTCCCCCTGGGCTTCGAAGAGGCGGTGGCCGCCCTCCGCGACGAGCTGGACCGCCGCAAGAAGCCGGCCCAGCCCTTCTCCGTCTCCAAGGACACCGACCGTCTCATCCAGACCCAGGCCCTGCCCCGCATCGAGGAGATCGCCGGGGGCCCGGAATTCGACGTCGACAAGACCCTGGTCCTCAAGACCGCACCCGCTCCGGACCAGGCGGCCAAGCCCCCGGTCCCGCCCCTGCCGCCGGAAGCCTCCGAGGAGCCGGCTCCCGAGGCCCCCAGGGCCGAGTCGGAGACGGCCCCGGCCGGAGCGGCTCCGGCCGGTGAATCCGCAGGCGCGGGGACGGTCGCCTCCAAGCTGGAATTGTGAGCGGCCTCTACCTCATCGACGTCTCGGCGCTGGCCTATAGGTCCTTCTACGCCTTCATCAAGAATCCGCTGAAGAACTCGAAGGGGCAGGAGACCTCCGCCATCTTCGGGTTCGCGTCGCACATCCTGCGCCTGGTGAAGGATTGCGAGCCCACCCACATCGCCTTCGTCAAGGACCTGCCCAAGCCCACCTTCCGGCACGCCCTGTACGACGAGTACAAGGCCCATCGCAAGCCCATGCCCGACGGCCTCCGGGAGCAGCTCCCCGTCATCGACCAGTTCGTGGAGCTCTCGGGCCTGCGCACCGTGGCCCTGGAAGGCTACGAGGCCGACGACGTGATGGCCACCCTGGCCGTGCAGGCCAAGGCGCGGGGCATGAAGTCCTACATCGTCACCCGCGACAAGGACATGATGCAGCTGGTGGACGACTCCATCTTCCTCTTCGAGCTGGGCAAGTCCGGGGACGCCAACCTCGTGACGGGCGCCAAGGAGGTGAAGGAGAAGATGGGCGTGCCCCCGGAGAAGATCGTCGACTACCTGTCGCTGATCGGCGACTCCGCCGACAACGTGCCGGGGGTGGCGAAGATCGGGCCCAAGGGCGCCTGCGAGCTGCTGGAGACCTACGGCACCCTGGAGGGCATCTACAAGAACGTGGAGAGCATCTCCAAGAAGGGCACCCGCGAGAACCTGATCGCCGGGCGCGAGATGGCCTTCCTCTCCAAGCAGCTGGTCATCCTGGACACCAGGCTCGAACTCCCCATCGGCCTGGACGACCTGCGCTACTCCGGCCTCAACACGCCGGCCCTCAGCCTGTTCCTGGAGGAATGGGAGATGAAGTCTCTATTGCGCTTCGTCCCCGGCGCACCGAAGGCGGGCGCGGCCGCGAAATCGGCCCAGGCGGCGTCCGCGGTCGTCGGAGCCGCCGCCGGCGTCGTGGCCGCCGCCGCGGGGGCGGTGGCGGAGACCGCCCTGCTGGTCGCCGAGGCCGCCGAGACCCTCGCCGACGGGCCCCCCGCCGCCAGGGCCGGGGACGAGGATCTCCGCTACGAACTGGTGGACACGCCCGCCGCGCTGGAAGCCCTCCGCGCGACGCTGGAAGCCTCCCCGCTCATCGCCGTGGACACGGAGACCACGGGGCTGGACAACAAGACGGCGGGTCTGGTGGGCCTGTGCCTGTCCGTCGCATCCCAGGCCGGATATTACATCCCCGTGGGCCACAAGGAAGGGACCAATCTCCCCCTGGAGGCCGTGCAGAAGGCCCTGAAGCCCGTCCTCGACGATGCCGGCAAGCGGCTCCTGTTCCACAACGCCAAGTACGATCTGCCCGTGCTCGAGCGGCACGGCCTGCTGCCGTCCGACCTGGAGCGGCCCGGCAAGCTCGTGGACACCATGATCGCCGCCTACCTCTCCAACCCCGGCGAGCGCCATCTCTCCCTGGACGATCTCTCCCTGCGGCATTTCGCCCACGAGATGATCCCGATCGAGAAGCTCATCGGCAAGGGCAAGAACCAGAAGAACTTCTCCGAGACCCCGATCCCCGACGCCTGCCGCTACGGCGCCGAGGACGCGGACATCACCTTCCGCCTCTGGGACGTATACTCCAGGGACCTGGAGGAGAAGGGCCTCACGCGCCTCTTCTTCGACATGGAGATGGCCCTGCTTCCCGTGCTCAAGGCCATGGAGGGCAAGGGCATCACCCTCGACACCGGGGCGCTGGCGCGCATTTCCGTGCGCCTCAAGGACGAGATCGCCCGCCTCGAGAAGGAGATCCACGCCCTGGCCGGCGAGGCGTTCAACATCGGCTCGCCGGCCCAGCTCCAGGTCGTCCTCTTCGAGAAGCTGGGCCTCAAGCCGGGCAAGAAGACCAAGACGGGGTATTCCACCGACGCCGACGTGCTGGCCAAGCTGGAGGGGGAGCATCCCATCATCGGCAAGCTCCTCGACTACCGCGAGAGCACCAAGCTGCAGAGCACCTACGTGGAGGCGCTCCCGACCATGGTCTTCCCCGGCACCGGGAGGGTCCACACCTCCTACAGCCAGGTCATCGCCGCCACCGGGCGCCTCTCCAGCATCGATCCCAACCTGCAGAACATCCCCGTCCGCACCGCCCTCGGCAAGGAGGTGCGCGACTGCTTCACCGCCTCCTCGCCCGACAATGTGCTGCTGTGCGCCGACTACTCCCAGATCGAGCTGCGCCTCCTGGCGCACCTCTCCGGCGACCCGGCCCTCAAGGACGCCTACCGCAACGGCATCGACATCCACACCCGCACCGCCGCCGCGCTCTACAAGGTCCCGGAGGCGTCGGTCACCTCCGACATGCGCCGCAGCGCCAAGGTGGTCAACTTCGGCGTGCTCTACGGGATGGGGGCACAGCGCCTGGCGGCCCAGCTCCGCATCCCCCGGAACGAGGCGTCCCGCTTCATCGAGAACTACTTCGCCAGCTATGCGCGCGTGGACGCCTACATCCGCGACACCGTGGACCGCGGCCGCAAGCAGGGCTACGTGGAGACCCTGGCGGGGCGCCGCCGCTACCTCCCGGACCTGCTCTCCGACAACCGCATGCTCATGGAGAACGCCGAGCGCATCGCCGCCAACACGCCCATCCAGGGCAGCGCCGCCGACCTCATCAAGCTGGCGATGATCCGCATCCACCGCGAGCTGGAGCAGAGCCCGCTGCGCTGCGACATGCTCCTGCAGGTCCACGACGAACTGGTCTTCGAGGTGGCGAAGGACGACGTGGAGAAGGCCTCCGCCCTCGTCAAGCGCGAGATGGAAGGCGCCATGGAACTGGACGTGCCCCTGGTGGTCGAAATCGGCACCGGACGCACCTGGCTGGAGGCCCACGCCTGATGCGCCGCCGCGGTCCGGGGCCCGCCGCGGGCCGGTCCCTTCGCCGGAGGGTCCGCTGATGGCGAAGTGCGTGATCGGCGTGACCGGCAACATCGCCTCCGGCAAGAGCGCCACCGCGCGCCTCCTGCAGCAGAAGGGCTGCGCCCTGGTGGACGCCGACGCCGTGGCCCACGAGCTGTACGGCTATGACCGGGCCCTGGTGCAGCGCATCGCCGCCGAGTTCGGGCCCGAGGTGGTCTGGTCCGACGGCTCCCTGAACCGCAAGCGGCTGGGCAGCATGGTGTTCGGCCGGCCCGAGGCGCTGGCGTCGCTGAACCGCATCGTCCATCCGGCCCTGGTGGTGGCCATCCGCGAGCGCATCCTCTCCACCCAGCGGGTGATGAACCGCGTGGTGCTCGACGCCGCCCTCATCATCGAGCTCGGTTTCGCCCAGGAGGTGGACTACCTGGTGCTGGTCTCCGCCTCCGTCGAGACGCGCCTGGCGAGGCTCATGGCCCGCAGCGGCCTCACCGAGGACGAGGCGCGCCGCCGCATCGAGAGCCAGGTGCCCGAGGAGGCCAAGCTGGCCCAGGCCGATTTCGTCATCAAGAACGAGACCACCCGCGAGTACCTCGAGGAGCAGGTGGACGCCCTCTGGGACGAAATCCTGGCCCGCGAGACCCAGCACGGCGCGCCGCGGGAGGAGTAGGAGACATGGTCAAGAACGCCGTCATCCTGGCAGTCATCGGCGCCGTCATCGGGACGGGCCTCGCCATCTTCCTCTCCCCGGAACGCAAAACCTCGGCCGCCGCAGACCTGTTCCCCGAGGAGAAGCTCGCGGGATACCGCACGGACACCCGGATCACCATCGTCGATCCCGGCAAGGCGGGCGGCGCCGTGATCGCCTGGGCCTTCACCGACTTCGGCATGCTTCCGGAGCAGGTCTCTCCCACCGCCTGGTTCGCCCTCAAGCACGTGCGCAAGTCCTATCCGGACGCGGCCCGCATCGCCGTGTTCCTGGCCGAGGACAGCACCATGGCCAAGGCCTCCAACTGGGTTGCCCTGGCGGAATTCCACGCCGACGCCGTCCGCGTGCGCGGCGGGCTTCCCACGCAGGCCCAGCTGGATTCCCTGGCGGCCATGGGGCAGCCCCTGCGCCGCCCGACCCCGGAGGACATCCGGGTGGCCGCCGCCGTCTTCGACTCCACCGGCGGGCTGGCCAAGCAGCGCTGGGCGCTTTCGCGCACCCTGGTGGGCGCCCCGGCGGGCCTGGATAAGGCCCGCTTCGCCAGGCTGGACCTGGAGACCCCGGTCCTGCACAGCGTGGGCAAGGCCTCCAAGCGCTCCGCCAAGGAGGTGCAGGCCACCGTCGTCGGCGTCACCCGCTATTACTGGCTGCGGGCCGGGGATCCCCTTTGAGACCGGCCCCCCGCGCGGACGCCGGTCCGCGACGGGAAGGCCGCCGCCCCCGCCGGGAACCTTTCGCCGGGGACCCGGTCTAACATGCTATGGATGATGGGCTGGATAAGCGCCGTCGGCCCGGCCGACTCCGGGCCCCGGTCGCGCGGCGTGGCTCCGACAACCCCCGGGGCGGCGGCCTCTTCCGGCGCGGCGGACACCGGAGCCGAGGCCTCCGGGTCGGCGCCGGTCGCCCTCGATCCCTCCGACGCCGAGGACCGGGACTTCGTCCTCAAATTCCAGGGCGGCGGGGAGGAGGGGTTCAACCGCCTCGTCCTCAAGCACAAGGACAGGGTGTTCAGCCTATGCATGCGCATGCTCTGCGATCGGGACGAGGCCGACGACACGGCCCAGGAGACGTTTTTGCGGGTGTTCCACGGCCTCAAGGGCTTCCGCCTGGAGAGCCGCTTCTCCACCTGGCTCCACCGCATCGCCGTGAACGCCTGCAAGAACAAGCTGGATTCCCGTGCCTGGAAGGACTCCCGCGCCAAGGCCGGCCTGGAGGCCGCCGAACGGGAGGAGGCCGGGTCCTCGCCGTCCCCGGCGCAGGTGCTGGAGGCCAAGAGCCGCCGGGATCGCATCGAGGAGGCCATCGCCCGCCTGCCGGAGGATCAGCGCGTGCTGGTGGTGCTCCGGGACGTGGAGGGCCGCGCCTACGAGGAGATCGCCGAGAGCCTGGCCCTGAATCCCGGCACCCTGAAATCGCGGCTCAACCGCGCCCGCGCCCAGCTGCAGGATTGGCTGAAGGAGCTGAGGTGAGGCATGGATAGCGCGCATCTCCCGCCGGACCTCCTCGGCGACTACGCCGAAGGGCTGCTGGACCCCGCCGCCCGCCGGGCCGCCGACGCCCACCTGGAGGCCTGCGGCGAATGCCGCCTGGCCTTGGAGGGGACCCGGGCGTATTTCGCCGAGATGGCCGGCCTCGAACCCTTCAAGGCGCCGGATCGCTTCCTCACGCGGGTGCATGAGCGTATCGCCCGCCGCTCCCCCTGGAAGCGCGTCCTGGCCGCCCTTTCCTCGCCCCGCTTCCTGCCAGTGCCGCTGGCCGGCCTGGCCGCCGTGCTCCTGGGGGTCTACCTCGTCCTGGCCCCGCAGCTTCGACAGGAGGCCCCG
>CBILQL010000226.1:0-7700 GCA_966238865.1 uncultured bacterium | reverse complement strand
TGGTTGTTCACCAGGCGCTTGTGGTTCACCAGGCCGTTGGACTGGATGAAGTTCTGCTTCCAGAAGTTCCAGCCCATCTTCAGCTCGGCCTTGAAAAAGTCCGCCTTGACGCTGAGATAGACGTTCATGTTCGGCGCATAATACTGGGAATAATCGTAGCCGGCGGGGCGCTGATAGGGCAGATTCCAATGCCCATTGGCCACCTGGGCCGGCGCTTCGGCGGAAAGGAGCAGGCCTAGGACCCCGGCGCCGGCGAGAAGCCGTCGGGATGCCGGGCGTGAACCCTTGCGGAGTACCGAAATTTCGCTAGAAACCGTCAAATCCATGGAATTACCTCTTCCCGTGGTGAAGCGTTAGTGGCCATGGCGATTTGCCGGGTTCACGGAAGGCCGGTCGTGGGCGGGGAATGGGAGAACTGCCGGAATCCCTGAACCCCGGGCCGAACGGGTAACACTAATCATGCCACAACCCGGGCGAGCGGGGTGCTTCGGCAACCGCCTGCTTACAAGATAAAGGGGAGAAAGGAAACCTATGTCGTCCAAGTCTTCGCGCATCTCTTCAGACGGCCGGAAAGGCGCCTGGCTTCTGGCCGGTGCCCTGGCTGGAGCCCTTTCGGCCCATGGAGCGGCGACGGCCGTCTCGGTTCTCGATGACTTCGAGGCCGGCTCCAACCAGAACAAGTTCCAGGGATATTCCTACTTCTACGCGGACGGGGCCGACAACGGCACCTCCCAGGTCCTCAGCTCCATCGCCGGCCCCGGCAAGAACGAGCTGCTCGTCGATCCCGCGAAGTCCTTCGACGCCGGGAACGGATCCTCCAAGGCCCTCCTTCTGGATTTCAAATACGGCGCCACCCAGCCGGTGGCCTGCGGCGGCACCTGCCCCTACGGCCAGATGGTCGGCTTCGGCACCCAGCTCATCGCCGGGACCGACCCCATCGGCGGGGCCACGGCCGGCAAGACCCTGGACATGACCGGTGCCACCGCCATCACCTTCTCGGCCAAGGCCTCGGTGCTCATGAAGGTGCGCGTCGAGATCACCACGACGGACGTGACCGATTACGGCTTCCACCGCGGCGAGGTCACCGTCAATACCACCTGGGGCGACCAGGTCGTCATGCTGACCCCTGGCCTGGGCGGCATCAACCAGCCCCCCTGGGCCCTCGCGGTCCCGTTCAACGCCGCCAAGGTCCAGAAGCTCCAGTTCCAGATCTCTGCCGATGACAACCCCACCCTGACTGAGGGCAAGCTCTGGCTGGACGACATCAAGGTGTCCGGATTCAACTGGGTTCCGCCCTCCGCCTGCATTCCCTGCGTGACCGCCCAGGCTCCCGTCACCGGCGCCGTGCTGTCCAACCTCGAGCCGGATGCCGCCACGACCCCGGCCCGCCCAGGCAACCAGAACGCCGCCGGCGGTTTCTGGTTCGTCTACAATGACGTCGGCTCCCGCACCGTCGCCACCCAGGCCGACTATTCCGAGATTTTCGGCGGCGTGGACCTGACCGACCCCCTGGCCCCCCTGTTCCAGGTTTCCGCCGACAAGGGCGCCGCCGGCTCCGCCGGTGCCTACATCCAATTCACCCTGGGGCCCAGCTACGTCGAAACCCCGGGCACCGCTCCCATCATGCCCTTCGTCGGCCTCGGCACCAAGACCTCGGATGCATTGGAGACCACGTCGTGGAACGCCACCGGGTCCACCGGCATCGCCTTCGACTACAAGACCTCCGCCACCTCCACCTTCAAGTTCGTCCGGCTGGAAGTCAAGACCAAGCAGACCGACCTGGGCACCAACCCCGGCGTGGTCCACAGCGTCCAGGTCCCGGCCACCAACGGCGCCTGGATGACCGCCAACATCCCGTGGAACAAGTTCTCGCTCCCGGATTGGGACGAGGTCCCCAACAAGCTGGCTCCGGTCCAGACATCCTCCATCGTCAAGCTCCAGTGGGCCGTCCAGGATGCCCCCGGCGCCACCGGCGACCTCGCCATCGACAACGTGGTGGTGCCCGGGCTGACCGGCTTCACCGCCGGCATCCGTCCCGCCGCCCATAAGAGCGTCCGTGGCCTGAAGATGCACAATGCCGCCGGCCGCCTGAACGTGTCCTTCGACCTCCCCGCCGGCGTGCGCGACGCCAAGGTGAGCCTCGTCGACATGAAGGGCGCCGTGGTGGCTTCCCGCAGCCTCGAGGGCAACCAGGCCTCCCTGGATACCCGCAACCTGCGCAGCGGCGTCTACAGCCTCAAGGTGAGCTACGGTGACGTGGTCCGCAGCGCGGCTGTGACCCTGCTGCAGTAATCGGCCGTCCGCGCCGGTTCCAGTCCCGGCCCGCGTCCCGCGGCCCGGCCCTCCTTACAACCCCCGGGTATCTCCCGGGGGTTTTTCTTTTTTGCGGAACTTTCGCTTCCGCCCGGGTATTCCCAGTACCCGGGGCCGCGAACGCCGGGGGGCTTCAGATCTACTAACAAGGTCGACAGGAGAAATCGTCCATGACCCGCTTCATCCGACATGCCCTGGGATTGGGTTCCTTGGCTTTGGCCCTCGAGGTCGGTGCCCAGAATCCCAATTACAAGGACCTGCATAACCTGCTGATCCAGTTCTACGGCTACCAGCGGGCCGGGGACAAGACCATCGACAACAAGAATCCCTTCTACAAGACGAGTCCCTTTCCCCACAGCACGGATGCCTTGAACGGGAAGGATCTCAGCAGCGGCTGGTACGACGCCGGCGACTTCGTGAAATTCGGCCTGCCCTTCGCCTTCTCGGTGTACTGCCTGCTCAAGGGTTATGACGCGTTCCCCAACGGGTACGACGACATCACCTCCTGGGATTACAAGGGCACCCCGGACAACATCCCGGACATCCTGGGCGAGGTCAAGATCGCCACGGATTACATCCAGCGCGCCGTGATCTCCTCCACCCAGATCGTCGTGGACGTGGGCAACGCCGGCACCGACCACCAGGGCATCGGCGAGACCGGTTACGCCAACTCCCAGCGCACCAGCCCCCGCACGGTGTACGCCCAGGGCGGGGCCGACGTCGCCGGCCTCTACGCCGCCTCCCTGGCCCTGATGGCCAACCTCTACAAGAAGCACGATGCGGCCTACGCGGCCGCCTGCCTCGCCAAGGCCAAGGAGGCCTTCCAGTTCGGCGTGGCCAACCAGAAGCTGTCCACCCAGCAGAACAACGGCGAGTTCTACAAGACCACCACGTTCAAGGACAAGATGGCCTGCGGCGCCGTGGAGCTGTACCGGGCCACCGGCGAGGAGACCTACCTGACCCAGGCCAAGACGTTCCTGGGCGGCGTGCCGCAGCATTATTACGTGCTCGGCTACGCCAACGTCGGCGACCTCGCCGCCTTCGAGCTGAAGCGCCTCGGGCAGCCCAACGCCGAGGGCATCTGGCTGTCCGACGTGGCCTTCACCATCGGCCGCGTGGTCAAGGCCACCAACGCCTCGCCGCTGATCAAGGGCGCGTTCGTCAATTCCGACTGGGGAAACGCCGGCAATGCCGCCTGCGCGGGCTTCAGCGCCGCCCTGGCCTTCCTGATCACCGGCGAAGCCTCCTACCTGGACTTCGCCCGCTCACAGGCCCATTGGGTGGCCGGCCTCTCGCCCTTCTCCCAGTCCTACGTCGTCGGCTTCGGCACCAACGCCCCCACGGCCCCGCATCATCGCAACGATTATTCCAAACTCAACGGGGTGCGCCTCAAGGGCGGCGTCGTGTCCGGACCTTCCCCCAACGGCACCCTCGACCCCGCCAAGCCGGAGGCCGTCAGCTGGAGCTTCAACGGCAGCGACGCCAACAACTACAAGAACACCGAGGTGGCCCTGAACTACAACGCGGGCATGGTCGGCCTCGTGGCCTTCCTCCGGGAATACGACAACCCGCCTCCGGGGCAGGTGCGCATCGCCACCCCCCTCACCGCGGCGCCCGGCAACGTGGACCTCAATACGGGCAACGCGACCATCTCGGGCGCCCTGTCCGCCGCCTCCGCCTGGAAGCTCGTCCTGACCGGCAAGGTCAGCAAGGCCAAGCGCTCGATTTCCGGCACCGGCGCCAACATCTCCGCCACCTGGGCCGGCGAAGTGGATTCGGGCAGCTTCGTGGCCGGCGAAGGCGTGGACGTGGCGCTGGATACGGCGACCACGAAAATCGCCTCCTACCACCTCTCCCGCGCCCGCACCTCCTTCAACGTGGCCGCCCTGAAGCGCGAGGCCTTCAAGGCCACCGACATCAAGGTCGACGACTTCGAGGACGGCGACGCCCTGAGCAAGCAGGGGGGAACCTGGACCGTGTTCAACGACAAGCCCACGGGCAGCTCCTCGACCAATCCCACCACCGCGGCGGCGGCCATCACCGCCGCCGACGGCGAATCGGCCAGCAAGGGCCTCGGCATCCGCCTAATCGCCGGCACCGGCGCCACCCGGCCCTTCGTGGGCGTCAAGTGCGGATTCAACGCCGCAGGGACGGCCGTGTCCCTAGGGAGCGGCGCGCAGAGCGTGGTCTTCGACATCAAGTCCACGGCCGGAGGCAGCATCTGGGTCGAACTCGAGCAGTCCGACATCGCCGACGGCGCCTACTATTCCCGCAAGATCGATTTCGCCAACGACGGCTGGAGCCGCATCCGCATCCCGTTCTCAGCCATGTCCCAGCCCGACTGGAAGACGACGGCCAAGGGCCTGAACCTGGGCTCGGTGACGGCCTTGCGCTTCACCTATTACGGGACCACCAACGTCCGCTTCAGCCTGGACAACATCCACATCGACGGCCTGAACATCGGGGCCGCCGGGGTGAAGGTCTCGGCCTCCGGCCCCCGAGCCATCCTGAGCGGCATCGACGCAGGCCGCCAGGGCCTGAGCTACAGCTTCCTGCCCCCCGCGGCGCAGGCCCATGCCTCCTGGACCGCCGAGGTCCTGGACGTGTTCGGCCGGGTGCTGGCGTCCCGGCCCCTGGGCCGCATCGAGTCCGCCCAGGCGGTGGCCTTCCCGGGCCTGCACCTGTCCCCGGGATGGTATTTCCTCCGGCATGCCGCCGAGGGGAGCACGCGGGAATATATCCACCGCATCCAGGTGGGGACCGGGCACCGCTGAGCGGATCCCAGGCCCTCCGCCCTCCCCGGGCGGGGCAGGAGCGGTTAAAGGACCATTAAAAATGGTCCTTGATTCCGGATATCGGCAGTCTAGGTTGCCGTGTGCCGGTGCGTAACCGGCCCGGCATCGATTACGATATCGAAAATTCCGCCAATAACATCATCGAAGTGGCGACGAACGGCGTGACGTGGTCGAGCCCACGCACTCCGATGATGTCGCGGCGGCCAAGATCATCGCAAGGGATCCGGCCGCGTACGGCTTCTTCCTCCATCTGGAAGGCGGGGATCATCTGGGTCCTATGGAAAACCGCGCGGTCCGGACATTGAAAAGGCGGAGAAATACTTCCTGGAGTCCGTGGACGATGTCGAGATCGGCATGGAAGGGAAGGCCGGAATTGTCCAGGAACGAGGAGATAAGCCAGGTTTTGGAACTGTAGCCGCGCGGGGATGTCCCGGACTGCCAGGGGATACGGCTGAGCCGTATCCCCTTTTTGCTTCGAATCCCGTTTACCTTCGTCATGAATGGGCGGGGGTAGGGGATGAGTCTCCCGACTGATCAGAACAGCTTCTTCAAGGCCCTCGCCGCCTTCTTCTTCGCAAGTTCCCGTTGTTCCTTCGGGATGGGAACCTTCTCCGTGCGGCTGAATTTCCAGGAGAAATGGAAAAGCGCCCCCTCTTCCGCCTCGTTGTACACCGTCGGGTTACCCCGCACGACGCCGTCCACCCGCACGGGCAGGGACTCGCCGCCCATCAGCACCTGCGCGGCCGCGGGCCCGGCGACGCGCAGGATCTCCCCGTACACGACTTCGGCGGGCACCCGGATCTTCGTTTCGCCCCGGGGGACGAGGGTCAGCTCCACCGAGCTGCCGTTGAGGAAGCGCCTGCCTTCGAAGAACAGCTCATAGTCGACGAAGACGTTTCGCAATCCGATGGCGTTGGGGTTCCGGGCGGAAACGGTGAACTCGAGGATCGCCGACCGGTCGGAAACGGAGGCGACGTCGCAACGGACATAGGAGAAGTCCGGCGACTTGAGCTTGGAGCTCCGGACCAGCTTGAAGAAGGTGCAGCCGGACAGGACCAGCAGGGCCGTAACCAGGGAGGCCAGGGGACCGACGGGCCTGGGCGCGATGGTGCCTACTCCGGCATCGAGAAACCGGCGGTGGCCGCGGGCGCGGCGGCCTTGGCGCTCGGGGTCGCCGCCTCCTTGGCGGTGAGCGCGTCATTGACGGTGTGGCGGACCAGGGCCAGGCCGATGAGGCCGGCCAGGGTCGCGACGAAGGCGAAGACTTCCCAGAGCGGACGCTTGTGCCGGGGCAGGTCGAAAATCTTGGAGCTCATGCGCTTTCTCCCATCTTTCGAGTTGCGCGGTCCGGTTCCACCGCGGACCGCCGCTTGGAAATATAAGCGCTCCGGCTCAATCCCGCTTGCCGGCCGCACCCTGCCGGACCAACGGCTCACCCAATAGAATCAGGGTCGCGGAATAGGGAGGAAGCTCGAGCTTTTGTCCCTGATTGACATCGATTTTCCCTTCGGTGCCGCCGGTTTTGGCATTGGCCGCGGTCAATTGTCTCAAGGTGGCAGAGCCCTTGAAACCCGGGATATTCAAGGCCACGTTGGCGCGCGTCTCGGCATGCTTGTTGACGAGGAGCAGGGATTTGCGCCCGTTGAGCTGATCGGCCAGGTAGCAGCTGAGATCCGCCTCCGCGCCGCCGGCGGACACCTTGCACTCGGCCAGGCGGCCCCGCAGCGCGTCGCTGGCCATCTTGAACCCGTAATAGCTGGGGCGGGGGACATTGTCGCCGATGGGATCGCCGGTGCGGCTGAGATAGCCGTAGTCGCCGCCCTGCTCGGTCAGGTTGTTGTGGATATCCCAATAGTCCGCATGCTCGATGTTGTGCTTGGCCAGCATGCCCAGATAGTCGACCACGAACAGGCCGTTCACCCAGCCCAGGGTCTGGGGTCCGGGCTTGAAGTCGACCGAGTTCCACTCGGTGAGCCAGATCTGGTAGTGCCGGCCGGGGCGGCCGAATTCCTTGGTCTGCTTGCGGACGCTCGGGATGATCTCGTCCAGGCTCTGGGGCGCGGAAAGCAGGGCCTGATCGTTCTCCTCGCCGCTATGCTGGGGATAGTGGTGGATGATGACGCCGTCGGCCAGGTCCTTGGTGTGCTCGAAGACCTGCCGGTTCCATTCGCCCTCGAGGACCCAGACCACGGTGACCAGGATGGCGGGATCCACGGCCTTCATGGCCTTGATGAACTCCGCCGTGCGCTTGCCGTAATCGTCGCCGGTGGTGTGGTTGGCGTGCCAGTCGCCGTACAGCTCGTTGCCGACCTCCCAGTAGCGGACGTTGGCCTTGCGCACCTTGTTGACGTGGCGGACCCAGTCGGCGGCCTCCTGGGGAGTGCCGGTGCCGAAGTTCACGGTGATCATGGGCTCGGTGCCCGTCTGCTTGCAGAAGTCCAGGAACTCGTCGATGTCGACGTGGTGGTCCTTCTTGTCCAGGACCTCCTTCCAATGGTCCTCGTCGGCGCGCAGGCCGCCCGGATAGCGGAGGATCTTGTGGTTGACGGCCTTTACGTACGGGGCGGTCTTGCCGTCCAGCAGGTCGCCGTC
>CBILQL010000225.1:0-7705 GCA_966238865.1 uncultured bacterium | reverse complement strand
TCCTCGACGTGGACACCAGGGACACCGCGGTCGCCTCGCGGGCGCGCAAGGTGGCCCTCCTCTCCCTGAAGGCCTATGCCGCCGCCCCCTATGACGGCAATCTGGGCCTCCCCGACGGCAAGGGCGGGATCCGCTACCTCTTCCCCGCCCCTGTCTCCATGGACGAAGCCAACCTGCGCCGGGCCTATGAAGCCCTCGTAGCCTGGCGGCCCGACATCGACGCCGACGCCCATGCCACCCTCAAGGCCCACGCCAGGTCCCTGGGCGCCTCGGCGGCTCCCAGCGTGGCCTACCTGGTGAACAACGACACCACGCCGTATTTCCGCCAGGAATACAACGTGGACGGCACCCTCAAGGCCGACTACCAGGCGAAGTACGAAGCCTGGGAAAAAGCGCGTACGGCTATGGAGGACGAGACCCTGGCCGCCCTGAAGGCTGTCAACGCCATCCTGTTCGGCTTCTGGAACGACTACAGGCTGAACCGCATCGCCACTGCTACGGGCGGCTTCCAGGTGGGCAGCCTGTTCGGCTATATCTACTATGCCTATGCTGGAGGCCTGGTGATGGACGCGGCCGTGCCCGAGAGGCCCGTCGCCCCGCTCGCAGGCGTCCACCTGCCGCCCCTGTTCGGTCCCGGCCGTCCCGACGCCTACCAGATCGTGGACCTTAAGGTGGCGGCTTCCGGCCCCGCCATCGATCACCTGGTCGTCCTGCAGGATGCCGTGAACTACTACCCCGTCTTCGCCCGCACGACCATGGATATGGCCTCGATCCTTCCCTACCCCCGGCAGTCTCCGGACTCCACGACCTTGCGAATCTCAGGCCTGTACCAGGGTAGCGGCATGGCTACCCTGACCGTCACCGGGCTCTGGGGCGGCCTGCGCTTCGAGGAGAAATTGACCGTCGGGCTGCCGTCCGCCGCGGGTTCCGGAGCCGCCGGGGCCGGCATCTGGGCTTACCAGCAGGGCGAGGCCTGGGGCCGCGCCCAGGTCAAATACGACGTCGAGGCCGTGAAGCGGCTGGGCAAGGACTACCATATCGTGAACCGGCAGATGAGCCTCCTGGCCCTGGAGCCGGGCATGGATCTCTGGACCGAAATGCCGACCCGGGACGTCGTCGGCGGCGGCGTCACCGCTCGCGATGCCAACGGAGCGGTGCCCACCTCCATGAGGGACAGCAATGGCAGCTTTACGGGCCAGACCACGGCCGCGTCCCTGGACAAGGCGAGCCTCGAGGACATCCTGAACGGCTCCGTGGGCGTGAAGCCCCCCGTCGCCGGTACCGTCGCCGGCGGCTTCGGAGAGCTGGCCCTGCGCAGCGCGGCGGGCGCCACCCTGCTCGAATGGAACCTGCCCGGAGCCGGCGCCGAAGGCGCCACCTTCCGGATCCTCGATCCGAACGGGCGTTCCCTGGCGGTGCTACCCGCGATCCGCACGGGCCAGGGCTTCACCGCGACGTGGCAGAATCCCGCCCGCAAAGGCCTCGTCCTGGTAGTTGCCCGCTGTGGCAACCGCACCGTGGTGAAGAAGATCCTATTGAAGTAATGGCCGACCCGGAGGAGCGCTGAGGGGCGCCAAGGGTCGCCGAGAAGATCCCCGGGGGACAGACTTCCCCGGGGATTTTTTATTTCCGGCTGCGCGACTTGGTTCGGGCGGACCCGGTTTGCCCGGAGCGGCTGGCCAAGGTTTTCCGTTCGACCGCAGCTTTTCTATTGGAAGACGCAGCGGCCTTGGCGGCTTTGACCGAGGGGATGGCGTAGAGCCGGCAGATTTCGCAACGGGACAAATCGTGATGTCTCGCCGGACAGTATTCACGGCCATAATAGATGAATTGCAGGTGCAGCTTGGCCCAGGACGTTTCGGGGTACACGGCCTTCAGGTCCCGCTCCGTCTGCTCCACGTTCCGCCCGTCGGACAGGCCCCAGCGTTCGGCCAGGCGGTGGATATGCGTGTCCACGGGGAAGGCGGCCCGGTGGAAGGCCTGGCACATCACCACCGAGGCGGTCTTGTGCCCCACTCCGGGCAGCGCCTCCAGTTCTTCGAAGCTGCGGGGCAGCTCCCCGCCGTGCTTCTCGAGCAGGATGCGGGACAGGTTCCAGACATTGCGGCTCTTGGTGTTGGCCAGGCCGACGTTGCGGATCAATTCCTTGATGCGCTCCGGCGGGAGCTTGACCATGTCCCGGGGATTGTCGGCCAGGCGGAACAGGGCCGGCGTGGCCGCGTTCACCGACTTGTCGGTGGTATGCGCCGAGAGCAGGACCGCGATGCAGAGGGTATAGGGATTGGTATGGTACAGGGGGATGGGCGGATCGGGATACAGCCTGTCGAGGATTTCCCGGATCGCCGAGGCCTTCCGCGTCTTTGCCATGCCGCCCGCCGTTGCCACCTCCAGCGAAAATAACAATACTTTGACATGCCCAATCGACGCCCCGTAATCGCCATCACCGGCGCCGCCGGATTCATCGGCAGCGCCCTCGCCTGGAGGCTCAACCAGCTGGGCCGCGACGACCTGCTCCTCGTCGACAGCCTCGAGACCTCCGCCAAGTGGAGGAACCTGGTCCCCCTCTCCTACTTGGACTACATGGAGAAGGACGACTTCCTCGCGGCCCTGGAAGGCGGATCCCTGAAGTACGAGGTGGAGGCCATCCTGCACCTGGGCGCCTGCTCCTCGACCACGGAGGCGGACGTCTCCTTCCTGGCCCGGAACAACTTCGAATACAGCAAGCGCCTGGCGTCCTGGTGCCTGGACAGATCCCGGCCGGCGCGCTTCATCTACGCTTCATCGGCAGCCACCTACGGGGACGGCTCCCGGGGATACCGCGACGACCACGCCATCGCGCCGGAACTGCGGCCGCTCAACGCGTACGGCTATTCCAAGCAGATGTTCGACCTGTGGAACCTGCGCCACGGGCACATGGACAAGGTCGTGGGCATCAAGTACTTCAACGTGTACGGCCCCAACGAATACCACAAGGGCGACATGAAGAGCATGGTGGCCAAGGCATTCGATCAGATCAAGGAGTCGGGGAGGGTCCGTCTCTTCAAGTCCCACCGCCCCGAGTACAGGGACGGGGAGATGGTGCGCGACTTCGTCTACGTGAAGGATGCCGTGGACATGACCCTGCATTTCCTCGGGGCCGGCACCAAGGGCGGCCTGTACAACATCGGCAGCGGCCAGGTCCGCAGCTGGGTGGACATGATGAACGCGGTGTTCGCGGCCATGGGGCGGGAGCCCCGCATCGACTTCATTCCCATGCCCGATGTCCTCAGGGACAAATACCAGTACCACACTCTGGCCGATCTCTCCAAGATCCGCGCCGCCGGCTACGACAAGCCCATCCGCACCCTGGAGGAAGGGGTGGCCGACTACGTGGCGTACCTGGAGGCCGGGCACAAGCCGCTGGGTTGGGATTAGGCGCCGGCCTACCGGCAATCCCCGCACACTCCCCGGAATTCCAGGTGATGCTCGGTGATGCGGAAACCCGTGGCCCCTTCCACCTTTCCCATCAAGGCGGGCGGCAGGCAGACCTCCAGGTGCGAGACCCGTCCGCAATCCCGGCAGACGATGTGGTGGTGGTGGTGATCCGGGTGCGGCCGCGCATCCTCCTCCCCGCCGGGGCGGATCAGCGCGTAGTAGGTCTGCTTCTCGCCCGGCAGGCGGAATTCCTCCAGCACCCCGGCGTCGCGCATGGCCTCGAGGGCGCGGTACACCGAGCTCGTCTCGCAGGGGCCTGACCGGCTCAGGCTGCGCTGCAGGCTTCCGAGGGTCCAGGCCCCCTCCGCCGACAGGAACCGTCCCAGCACGCGCAGCCGGTTGGGGGTAACCTTGACATGACGCCGGCGCATCCTCTCCAGATAGGGACGGGCCGCTTCCGGGACGTCGGGGTCCGTCAAGGCACCCCTCCCCCGACGGCGCCGGACGGGTGCGGCCCTTCGCCGCCATGCGGACCTTCGCCGCCATGCGGACCTTCGCCGCCATGCGGACCTTTGCCAGAGTGCGGCCCATCGTCGGCATGCGGCCCTTCGCCTGCGTGCGGATGGCCGAGGCCCAGGGAGTGCAGGCCGCGATGCCACAGGCCGAGCCCCAGGGACAGGATCAGCGCCGCCGCGAAGCCGATCCGGGCCCCGGGGCTGCGCCGCAGGATGCCTCCCGCATGCGGGACCAGGCTCGCCACGGCGACATAGGCCAGGATGCCGGCGCTGAAGGCGAGGGCCGTTTCCATCCCGGGCAGAACCCGGGCCGCCGCGCCGGCCCCCAGCATCGCCGCCGGGCTCACCAGCGCATAGGCCGCCCCGAAGGCGAGAAGTCCGGCGCCGCGGTAGCCGCCGCGGATCAGGACCTGGGCGATGGCGAAGGAGGACGTGACCTTGTGCAGGAACATGCCCAGGTTGAGGCCAGAAAGCCAGGCGGGCTGGGCCAGCCCGAGCAGCAGCCCGTCGTTGACCGAGCACACCGCCATGGCCGCCAGCGAAACGGCGCCCAGGCCCTTGTGATCGTGTCCGCCCTCGCAGCAGGGATCCCGCTTGAGCACGTAGCGGGAAAGCCCGGCCATGCCGACGGCGCCGGCCGCGAAGGCCGCCAGGGTGCCCCCGGAATGCGTCAGGGCGTCCGGGACCAAGGTGGTGAAGACGAAGCCGGCGAAGAAGGCGGCCGCCAAGGGATAGAGAATGTCGAGGGATTTACGGGTTCGGGCCGCCGATTCCACAGGGCGGTAGCGGACGGGGCCGGCGATGCCCGGGCGGGCTCCCGCCAGGAATCCCAGGACGCCGCCGAGCAGCAGGCCGAATGCCAGGAGCGGGACAAGCATCGGAACAAGGTAATCGGGCAGGGACACAATTGCAAGTAGGTTGCAATTGGGAAAATGCTACTTTGATGCCGTGCCCCCGTTCCATTCCGAATGGTTCACCTGGTATTGGAACATCCTCGGAATCCACCTGTCCCGCGGAAAAGGCTGGATCGTGGACCGGATGCCTTTCTCCATGGTCGAAGCCACCGTCTGGCTGGGCCTTCTCTGCCTGGCCTGCCTGGCCATTGCGGCCGCCACCGGCCGCTGGCAGGCTTTGCGCCGCCGTCGCGGCGCCTTCGCCCTCATCGCCTCCGGACCCGTCATCCTGTTCCTGCTCGGCCTCGGTCAGGGGGCCTTCCCCCTCAGCATGGCGCCCACCGCCTGGCGCACGCCCCTGGCCCGGATCGCTCAGCCCCCCGCCCTGCCCTATGACACCTTCCGCGCGGAGCTCCGCCGCCGCGAGAACCGCGCCCTCAGGCTGTACGGCCCCACCTATTACGGCACCCTGTCCGAAGAGGAGATGCTGGCGGGATGCGATCAGGGCCTCGATCGCCTGCTTGGCCGCCTGAACCTGACGCCCGGCCGCACGGTGCGGAAAGTGAAGACGATGGGGCCCCTCACGTCCCTGCTGGGCCTGAGCTACGGCGGCCCGGCCTTCCATGATCCATTCTACGGGGAACTGGCCATGGTGAGCGAACGGGATCACCCCGCGCCCCGCTACTGGCGCCTGCTCGGCGTCTGCCACGAGGCCGCTCATGCCAAGGGTTTCACCCGCGAAATGGACGCCGAAATCCTCACCCAGCTCGTGCTGTCCACCTCGCAGGATCCGCGCTACCTGTTGCTGGGGGACATCATGTTCCTGCGGAAGTCGGGGGAGAAAGTGCACCTGCCCGAAGGCCTGCGCAAGGAGATCCTGGCCAGCCGCGACAGCCTCAAGGCCGCGGAGCGTCGCCAATGGGGAGTGCGCTGGCTGAAATCCCTGGCCAGGCGGCTCGGTTTCCAGAACAGCGGATCCAAGTACGGCACCCGGAACCCGCGCGAGCGGTGGAACCCGGAGCATCCCTTCTTCTCGACCGTGGCGGCCTGGCTGCCCGTGCTGGGGCCCGTCGATGGGCCGTAGCCGCCGCGCGGACGACCCCGGGCAGACGACGCCCCGCCGGTTTCCGCGGCCGGAGATTGCGGTCGACGAGGAGGTGGACCTCCACGGCCTGGCGGTGGACGAAGCCATGGTGGCCGCGGAGCTCGCCCTGAAGCGCCACGCGAGGACCCCGGGCGCCGTCCTGCGCTTCGTGCATGGCCATAGCTCGGGTTCGACCGGCTCCATCAAGGGAGCCTTGAAGCGGAACCTGGAAACGGTCTGGAGCGCCCGCGTCCAGGGATTCCGCCCTGAACCCGGCAACCCCGGCGCGACGCTCGTGAAACTGGTAAAAACTTGAAATTCAGCCGAATTTAAGGTATTTCTAGACTCCCCCCGCAAGTGGGAACGGGAGCATCCATGAAATTCGAAAAGAACATCCTCTGCATCGGCGCCGGTTACGTGGGCGGCCCAACCATGAGCATGATTGCGCTCAAATGCCCCCAATACAAGGTGACGGTCGTGGACATCAACCAGGCGCGCATCGACGCCTGGAACAGCCCCCAGATCCCCATCTACGAGCCCGGCCTGGACGAAGTGGTCGCCAAGGCCCGCGGCCGCAACCTGTTCTTCTCGACCGCCATCGACCAGGGCATCCGGGAAGCCGACATCATCTTCGTCTCCGTGAACACGCCCACCAAGACTTTCGGGCAGGGCGCCGGAAAGGCCGCCGACCTCCAGTTCTGGGAGAAGGTGGCGCGGCAGATCCTGGCGAACTCGGACACGAACAAGATCATCGTGGAGAAGTCCACCTTGCCCGTGCGCACGGCCGAGGCCATGGAGCGCATCCTCAACGCCAACTCCAAGGGCATCCAGTTCGAGGTGCTGTCCAATCCGGAGTTCCTGGCCGAGGGCAGCGCCATCCGCGACCTGGAAGCCCCGGACCGGGTGCTGATAGGGTCCCGGGAGACGCCGGAGGGACTCAAGGCCCGCAAGGAGGTGGTGGACGTCTACGCCAACTGGGTGGACCGCAGCCGCATCATCGAGTCCAACGTCTGGAGCGCCGAGCTCTCCAAGCTCACCGCCAACGCCTTCCTGGCCCAGCGCATCTCCTCCATCAATTCCATCTCGGCCCTGTGCGAGAAGACCGAGGCGGACGTGGACGAGGTCGCCTACGCCATCGGCACGGACAGCCGCATCGGACCGCGCTTCCTCAAGGCCAGCGTGGGCTTCGGCGGCTCCTGCTTCCAGAAGGATATCCTCAACCTGGTGTACATCTGCCAGAGCTACGGCCTCAAGGAGGTCGCCGAGTACTGGGAGAGCGTGGTGAAGCTCAACCAGTGGCAGCAGGCCCGCTTCATCCAGACCATGCTCTCCAACATGTTCAACACCGTGGCCGGCAAGCGCATCGCCCTGTTCGGCTTCGCCTTCAAGGCCAACACCGGCGACACCCGGGAATCCCCGGCCCTGGCCATCACCCGCGGCCTCCTGGAGGAGCATGCCGAGGTGATCATCACCGATCCCAAGGCCATCCCCCACGCCCGGGAAGACCTCCGGGACGTGAAGTCCGGAGTCACCTTCGAACCCGATCCCTACAAGGCGGCCCAGGGCGCCCACGCCATCGCGGTGATGACCGAATGGAAGCAGTATACCGAGCTGGACTACGGCCGGATTCTCGCTTCCATGAGCCAGCCGGCCTTCATCTTCGACGGCCGCAACATCCTGGACCACCGGAAGCTGTTCAAGACCGGCTTCAACGTCTTCGCCATCGGCAAATCTCCCCTGAAGCATTTCTGAGCGACGCGTCGGTGCGATCCGCGCCGACGTTCTTGAATTCCCGTTCT
>CBILQL010000224.1:0-7713 GCA_966238865.1 uncultured bacterium | reverse complement strand
GCCGCGGGCCACATCGACCTCTCGGTGGGATCGGGCCTGGGGCTGCTGGGGGCGGTGCAGGCCTGGCTGCTGTACCGCGGCCATGTCCCGCTGCCCGCGGCCCTCGTGGCCTCGGCGGCCGTGGCCGTCCTGATGGGCGTGCTGCAGGGGGCGCTGGTGGCCTATGTGCGCGTGCCCGCCTTCATCGTCACCCTGAGCGGGCTCATGGCCTTCATGGGCCTCAAGCAATACCTGGCCAATCCCGTGCTCCCCATCCAGGATCCGGCGTTCCTCGCCCTGGGGCAGGGCTATCTTCCGCCCTGGGCCGGCTACGCCTGCGCGGCCCTGGCGGCCGCGGCGCTGGCCTTCCTGCTCTTCCGCCGCGCGGCCTCCCGCAAGGCCCACGGCCTGCCCGCCCTGCCGGCGGCCAAATCGCTGCTCGCCTGGGGGCTCCCCGCCGCCGCCCTGTTCGCCCTGGCCGCCGTCAGCAACGCCGATCGCGGCCTGCCGGCCTGCGTGCTGGCGATGGGGCTCGCCGCCTGCCTGGGCCATGTCCTCGCGGTGCGCACCCGCTTCGGCCGGCACGTCTACGCCATGGGTTCAAATCCCGAGGCCGCGCATTACGCCGGCATCGCGGTGCGGCCGCACGTGGTCGGCGTCTTCGTGCTCATGGCCCTCCTGACCTGGCTGGCGGGCCTCGTGGCCACCACCCAGCTCATGGCCGCCGCCGCCGACATCGGCGACTACCAGGAGCTCTACGCCATCGCGGCCTGCGTGATCGGCGGGACCAGCCTGCGCGGGGGATCCGGCAACGTGTGGATGTCCCTGCTCGGGGCGCTGCTGATGGCCAGCATCCTGAACGGCATGGAGCAGGTGGGCATCCCGTCCACCATGCAGAAGGTGATCCTGGGCGTCATCCTCACGGCCTCGGTGGCCCTGGACCAGGCCTTGGGACGCTCCGGCAGGACGAGGGACTGAGGCTTCGTTTCCGAAGCGCGGGCCCGGCCGGCGGCGGGCATGAAAAAGGCCCGGAGCTCATGACGCCCCGGGCCTGCCTTCACGTCCCGGGATGCGGCCTCCCGGGTTTCGGAATCCTCAATCGTTCCGGAGGAGCTCCACGCGGCGGTTCGCGGCCCGGCCTTCCGCGGTCTTGTTGTCGCCCATCCCATGGGCTTCTCGGGCCCGTACCCGAAGGCTTTGAGGCGATCCTTGGCGATGCCCTTGCTCACGAGGTAGGCGACCACGGACTCGGCGCGCCTGGCGGACAGGCGCTTGTTGGCGGCGGCCGATCCGTCCTTGTCGGTGTCGCGTTTCGCCACCTGGCCGTTCCAGCTCACGCCGAAGACCGCGGAATAGGGCACCGATCCCTTGAGGCCGAAGGACGGAGAGCCGTCCCCGTAGTCGTAATCCGGGAGGGGGATCAGATCCGGCCTGCGCGGGATCATGCCGACGCCCTTGGAAGCGGTGGGCGCCGACGCGCCGAACAGGGCTGCCAGGTCCCAGGGGGAGGCGGCGCCCGTCCAGGGGGTCCGGTACTTGAACAGCGCCTGGACGTCGCCCAGGGCGGTTCCCTTCTCGTCGCGCCGGGAAGTGATGATTTCCTCGTAGTAGAACGGGATGCTCAGGCTCGCGTCCCAGGCGTCGGAGATGCCGTAGGCGAGGTTCAGGAAGCTGTTGGCCAGCAGGAAATAGGAGGGTTTCTCCGAGGTGCCGGACCGGGTCAGGAGCTGATCCTCGAGGAGACGCTCGTCGTTGATGACGTGGGTGCAGGCGGAAATCTGGAGGCGTCCCTCCCCGAGCGTCTGTGCGGAATTCGTCCGGTTTGCGCCCGTCAGGCCTTCCTGTCCGGGAGCGGCCATCAGTGCGGTGGCCAGGAACGGGGCCGCGCAGGCCAATGTGATGAGTTTCCTTTCGAGTCTCCTCTGTTTCGCTGGAACTGTCTGTATTCCCGGTTCCCCCCCTGGGCGGGCCGAGGCCATGGTGCAGGAACCGAAGCTTATGCTTGATTCCGTCTCTAGTAATTGCAAAAGCTGGAATCATCGTTCCCGATCGTCAATCTGAACATTCCGGCGGCCGTTTCGGGCTACAAAGCGCGATCGTCTTGAGCAGTCCGGGATCGTCATATTACATTGCAATTCCACTTCATCCGGGAGTCGTCAAGCCATGTTCGAATCGTCCCTGCGTCGCACTCTTCCCGTCGTAGCCCTCCTGGCACTGCCGGCCCTGTCCCAGGACGTCGCGGCCGTGGCCGCCGCAACCCCGGCCGCGGCGACCGCATCCTCGGCGGCGCCGGCCCTCGGATGGCGGCACCAATTCGCCGGCATCCTCAACATCAGCCAGGCCTATTTCGACAATTGGGCAAAGGGCGGCACGGACGCGTGGAGCTGGGATTTGAACCTGGCGGGCGGCCTGGCGCTGGAACAGCAATACTGGCTGTGGGAAAACACGGCGAAAATCGTCTATGGCCGCACCAAGCTGGAAGACCTGGCCTCGCGCAAATCACTGGACGAATGGCGCCTGGAGACCATCTACTCCTACAAGACGGGCACCTGGATCAATCCGTTCGTCAGCGCCGCCGTCTGGTCCCAGTTCACCGCCGGGTACATCTATGATGATGCCACCGACACCCGCGAGCTGTCCTCCGAGTTCTTCGATCCGGGCTACCTGACCCAGACCGTCGGCGTGGGCGTTTCCCCCTTCCAGGACTTCCGGGAGCGTCTCGGCTTCGCGATCAAGGAGACCTTCTCGGGCGAGCACGGCTATGCGGACGACCCCGAGACCGACGGCGAGATCGAGGACTTCAAGGCCGAGTTCGGCTTGAGCTCGGTGACCGATTACCAGTTCACCCTCATGGACAACGTCCTCGCCGCCACCAAGCTGGACGTGTTCGTGAACTTCAAGGGCGTGGACGAAATCGACGGCCGCTGGGAGAACAAGATCACGGCCAAGGTGAACAAGCTCATCAGCCTCAACCTGGAGCTGGAACTGCTGTACGACAAGGAGCTGTCCGAGACCCGGCAGCTCCGCGAGAACATCGCCGTCGGCATCACCTTCCTGACCCTGTAGCATCGAATTCGCAAGGCCCGGGAGACGGGCGGAGGCATCCATGGCAAGCACTGCCGGCAAGCACAAGTGGACGTTTTTCCGGGCCGGCGGGTTCGACCAGGTCAAGCTGGCCACCGGCGCCGACCTGATGAACCTCGAGTCCCTGGATCAGACCCTGTGGGTGGCCCTCGCCTGCCCGGTCACCGGGCTGGAGATCGACTCCCGCACCCTGGCCCTCATCGACTCCGACAAGAACGGCCGCGTGCGCGCCGGGGAGCTGATCGAGGCGGTGAAGTTCGCCGGTTCCCGGATCAGGAATCCCGACGACCTGCTCAAGGGCGAGCCCGCCCTCCCGCTCGCCGCCATCCTGGACGCAACCCCCGAGGGCAAGGAGCTGCTCTCGTCGGCCCGCCAGATCCTGGCCAACATCGGAAAGTCCGACGCCGCCGCCATCTCCGTGGACGACGTCTCCGACACCAAGCGCATCTTCGCCGGCACGGCCTTCAACGGCGACGGAGTCATCACCCGCCTGTCGGCGACCGACGACGCGCTGCGCGCCCTGATCGGGGAGATCATCGATTGCATGGGCGGCGTTCCCGACCTCTCCGGCGAGCCCGGCGTGGGGGCGGAGCAGATCGAGGGATTCTTCGCCGAGGCCAAGGCCCATGCCGCCTGGCTGTCCAGCGGCGATGCCGGCGCCGGCAGCGTCTTCCCCCTGGGCGCCGCCGCGACCGCCGAGGCCGCCGCCGCCATCGCCGCCCTGAAGACCAAGATCGACGATTATTTCGCCCGCTGCCGCCTGGCCGCCTACGATCCGCGCACCGAGACCCTGCTCAATCGCAAGGAGGAGGAATATCTCGCCTTTGTGTCCGGCGACCTGAGCATCAACGCCGCCGAGGTGGCCGCCTTCCCGCTGTCCCGCGTGGCCGCCGGCCGACCCCTGCCCCTGTCCGGCCCCGTCAACCCCGCCCATGCCGCGGCCCTTTCCCGCCTGGCGGAGGCGGCGGTCAAGCCCCTGCTGGGTCCCCGCACCGAGCTCACCGAGCCGGATTGGACGGCCCTGCAGGACCGCGTGTCCGCCTTCGCGGCCTGGCAGGCGGGGAAGGCCGGCCACAAGGCGGAGAAGCTGGGCCGCAAGCGCCTCGAGGAGATCCTCTCCTCCGGGGCGGAGACGGCGCTGCTGGATCTCCTGGCCAAGGACAAGGCCCTGGCTCCGGAAACGGCAGGCATCGAGCGCGTGGAGCGCCTGGTGCGCTATTACCGCGACCTGGCCCTCCTGTGCACCAATTTCGTCAACTTCAAGGATTTCTACGACAAGACCGAGCCGGCCATCTTCCAGAACGGGATCCTGTACCTGGATCAGCGCGCCTGCGGGCTGTGCCTTCGCGTCCAGGACGCGGCCAAGCATTCCCTCATGGCCGCCCTGGCGGGGGCCTACCTGGCATACGTTGACTGCGTCCGCAAGGAGACGGGGGAGACCATGCAGGTGGTGGCCGCCTTCACCGCCGGGGACAGCGACAACCTGATGGTGGGCCGCAACGGCCTCTTCTACGATCGGCAGGGGCGTTCCTGGGACGCCACCATCGCAAAGATCGTGGACAACCCCATCAGCATCCGCCAGGCCTTCTGGTCGCCCTACAAGAAATTCGTGCGCTACCTGGAGGAGCAGGTGTCCAAGCGGGCCGCGGCCGCCGACGCGGAGGCGGACAAGACCCTGGCCGCGGCGGCGATGACCACCGTCAACGTGGACAAGACCAAGCCGCCGGCGGCTGCCCCCGTTCCCAAGAAGATAGACGTGGGCACGGTGGCGGCCCTGGGCGTCGCTTTCGGCGCCATCGGCACCTTCATCACGGGCATCATCGGATACGGGACCGGCATCTTCCGCCTCGGGCTCCCCGCCGTGATCGGGACCGTGATCGGCATCATCCTCCTCATCTCGACCCCGTCGGTGATCATGGCCTACATGAAGCTGCGCAAGCGCAACCTGGGCCCCATCCTGGACGCCAACGGCTGGGCCATCAACGCCAAGGCCAAGATCAACGTGCCCTTCGGGGCCACCCTGAGCCGGGTGGCGAAGCTTCCCGCCGGGTCCCGCCGCGATTCCAGCGATCCCTACGCGGAAAAGACCTTCCCCTGGCGCTCCGCCCTGCTGCTGCTGGCCGTCTTCTACTTCGCCTACCGCTGGTACGTCGGGGACCTGGACCGGATGCTGCCCGACGTCGTCCGTCCCGCCTCCGTGCTGGGGAAATGGGCCCCCAACGCGCATCCGGTGCCGCGGGAGGTAGTCCCCTAGGGTCTGCCTGAATACCCCTTCCCTCCGCGGCCGGCCGCGTCGCCCCGGAAATCGCCCCCGCGCGCCGAAAAAATAGGGGGATAGTCGTCACGGATTTCACTAATTTGTTCCCAAGGTATCGTGGGAGGCCATGATGGAATCCGCGGGAGCTAGCAAGCCGGCCCCTTCGTACGGCGACTGCCTCGGCGAGGACGTGGCGGTGGGCCAGCTCCGGATCCTGGAGAAAGTCGCCGGGGGCGCGCCGCTCGGGGAGATTCTCGAGGATTGCATCCGCCTGTGCGAATCGCAGGCCCCGGGCATGATCGGATCCATCCTGGTGGTCGACGCGGACGGGGAACGGCTGCGCCACGGCGCCGGCCACGGCCTGCCCGCGGAGTACAAGACGGCCATCGACGGCGCCCCGATCGGGCCCGGCACCGGATCCTGCGGCACGGCCGCCTACCGGGCCGAGCCGGTGTTCGTGGAGGACATCGCCTCCGATCCGCTCTGGAAGGACTACTGCGGGTTCGCGCTCCCGCACGGCCTCAAGGCCTGCTGGTCCACGCCCATCCTGGGTGCGCGGGGCCGGGTGCTGGGCACCTTCGCCATGTACTACCGCAAGCCGGGCCTGCCCACGCCCCGCCATCTCGAGCTGATCGGCATGGTCACCCACCTGGCCAGCATCGCCATCTCCCGCTGGCGCGCAGACCTGGAGCAGCGCCAGATTTTCGCCCGCATCTCGGACGCCTTCGTGGCCCTGGACAGGCATTGGCGCTATACCTTCGTGAACGAGAAGGCCGGCCAATTCTTCTCCCGCACCCCGGAAAGCCTGCTGGGCAAGAATATCTGGACCGAGTTCCCGGAGGGCGTGGGGCAGAAGTTCCACCTGGCCTATGAACGGGCCATGCGCGAGCAGGTGCCGCTCCAGATCGAGGAGTACTACCCGCCCTTCGATAAGTGGTTCGAGAACCGCATCTTTCCCACGCCCGAGGGCCTGTCCATCTACTTCCTGGACATCACCGAGAGGAAGAAGCGGGAGGAGGTGCAGCGCCAGAGCGAGAAGCTGGCGGCCATCGGCCTCCTGGCCGGGGGCATCGCCCACGATTTCAACAACCAGCTCAGCATCATCCTGGGCTATGCGGACCTGCTGGTGTCCCGCCTGCAGGACCCGGATCTCCGCAGGTACGCGGGGTCGGTGCAATCGGCGGCGCGCAGCTCCGGGGAACTGACCCGGAACCTCCTCACCTTCTCGCGCCGGGGCCATTTCGAATCTGGGCCCCTGGATTTCCACGACCTCGCCACCGAGGTCGCGGGCCTGCTCCGGCATACCATGGGCAAGGGGGTCGAGGTGCGCTGCCGCTTCGAGGCCGGCCGGGCGGTGGTCCTGGGCGATCCCGCGTCCCTGCAGAACGCCCTACTCAACCTGGCGCTGAACGCACGCGACGCCATGCCCAAGGGCGGGACCCTGGAAATCGCGACCTCGGAGGAGCAGGCGGGTCTTCCCGGGCCGGCCGCCGATGGCACCATCGCGGCTGCGCCCGCGAGCTCTCCGGCGGATGCCGCGGCGGAAGGCGCCCCGCTGGCGCCGGGGACCTATCTCTCCATCCGCGTCACGGACACGGGCACGGGCATGACCGAGGATGTGCGCAAGCGCATCTTCGAACCCTTCTTCACCACCAAGTCCGGGATGGTCGGGGCCTCGGGCCGCGCCGGCACCGGGCTGGGCCTGGCCTCGGTGTTCGGGACCGTGAAGATACACAAGGGGCGGATCACGGTCGAGTCGGCGCCGGAGCGCGGCACCACCTTCCGCATCCTGCTGCCGCTGGCCCCCGCCGGTTCCGGGGTCGCGCCCGGCGGCGACGCGCCCGTCCCGGCTCCCCGATCCCTGTCCGTCCTGGTCGTCGAGGACGATGCCCGCATCCGCTCCCTGCTCGAGGCCATGCTGGCCTCCGACGGGCATCGCGTGATCCACGCCGGCAGCGGCCATGAGGCGCTGGTCCGCTTCGCCGAGCGGCGCGGAGCCGTCGACCTGGTGCTCCTGGACATGGCCATGCCCGACATGGAAGGCGGCGAGATCTTCCGCGCCCTGCAGGGGGTGGACGCGGGAGTGCGGGTGCTCCTCACCTCCGGTGTCAGCGCCGAGGGCCGGGTCTGGGCCCTTTTGGAGCAGGGGGCCCTGGGGCATCTCCAAAAGCCCTACGACCAGCCCCGCCTGTCCCGGATGATTTCCCAGGCCATGGCCGCGCCCTGAGCCCGGCCGAGTCGGGAGAATCAGCCGGAATTTCTATCCTTAAAGGATGACCTTCGAGGAGATGCTGGCCCTGGCCCAGGCCCGGAAGCGGGAGATGCCGCCCGGAAAGTCCACCACCGCCCTGTTCGAGAAGGGCGCCCATGCCATCGGCAAGAAGCTGGTGGAG
>CBILQL010000223.1:0-7744 GCA_966238865.1 uncultured bacterium | reverse complement strand
TGTCGGCCTCCCTGCCCACGGGACAGCACGACATCAAGCGCCTCCACGCCAAGGATTTCGTGGCCGACGACGTGCGCTGGATGAATCCCTTCGTGCAGCCCGGTTCGGGCCTGTATTCCCTGGGTCTCAACTACGAATACACCAAGACCAAGGACTGGGGCCTGCTGTTCTTCGGAGGCAGCTACACCTCGGCCTGGGCCTGGGACAACCATGGCTGCCGGGACTATGAGGGGAACCTCAACGAAAAGGTCCTGAGCTGCCAGAAGGCGGCCCCCGGCGCGCTCACCTGGAAGCTCTGGGAACTGCAGCACCAGGGATTCGGCGAAAACGAAGGCGTGAGCTGGCTGAACAGCCCCGGCGCCCCCGGAACCGGGGCCACCGGCGCCGACGTCATCTCCGTCTACGGGCACGTGGGCCGCAAGGAGGAAAGCTCCACCCAGAGCCTGGGCCTGACCCTCACCGTCCCCCTGGCCCCGACCTATTACTGGGAATATGGGCCCGGCGAGTTCACCAGCCGGGTCAGCACCCGCGTCCGTACCAACGACTACACGCTCAAGCTGAGCGGCGGCCTGGAAATCAGCAACCCGAACTTCCCCGTTTTCCTGTCCTTTGGCATTCCCTACGTGCTGAATGACATAATCGAGCGTGGCCGCCTCGTCAATCCGCAGAATTACGTGGGCACCTTGGGCATCCAGGGCACGTTCTTCTAATTTCCTAGCATGCCTCGAATAGCCCTGCTGGGCTGCGGTGGTTTCATCGGCAGCCATTTCCTCGATTCCGTCCTCACCGATCCCGCCTACCAGGTGGAGGGCTGGGACTGGTCCCCGGACAAGATCCGCCATCATCTGGGCCATCCCGCCTTCGAATTCCACGCCGGCGACCTGTACGCGGACAGGTCCCTGGAGGCCCGCCTGTCGCGCTGCGACGTGGTGATCTCCCTGGCGGCCCTCTGCAATCCCTCCCAGTACAATACCCGCGGCACCGACGTCATCGAGAGCAATTTCATCCAGCCCCGGATCATCGCCGACCTGTGCGCCCGCCTGGGGAAATGGCTGATCCAGTTCTCGACGAGCGAGGTGTACGGCCAGACCCTGTCGCATTGGACCGGCGAAGACGATCCCCCCGCCTCCAGTTACGAGTTGGACGAGGACGCCTCCCCCCTGCTGCTCGGCCCCGCCTCGGAGCAGCGCTGGAGCTACGCCTGCGCCAAGCAATTGCTGGAGCGTTACATCGTGGCGCTCCACCGGGAGCGCGGCCTCCCCTACACCTTGATCCGTCCCTTCAACTTCCTGGGCATCCGCATGGATTATCTCCCGGGACGGGACGGGGACGGCCTTCCCCGCGTGCTGGCCTGCTTCACGTCCGCCCTGCTCGATCGCCGCCCACTGACCCTGGTGGACGGGGGCCGATCCCTGCGCACCTTCCTGGCGGTCGAGGAGGCGGTGGAGGCCCTGCGGCTCATGCTGGAGAAGCCGGGCCTGGCCAAGGGCAAGGTCTTCAACCTCGGCAACCCGGCCAACGAGATCTCCATCCGGGGCCTGGCGGAGACGATGCGCGAGATCGCCGCCGAGGTCAGCGGAGACGCCTCGCTGGCGGCCCTGCCGCTGGTCGACGTCCCCGCCCTGGAATTCTACGGCGAAGGCTACGCCGACTCCGATCGGCGCATGCCCCGCATCGACCGGGCCCGCCAGCTCCTGGGCTGGTCACCGCGCCGCGACCTGCGCGACATCCTGCGCCGGGTCCTCGAGGACGCCTTCCAGACCCACGGGTCGGCCCAGGACGCCCCACGCAGCCCCCACATCGCCCCGCCATAGCTCCCAACCGACGAGGACCTGATGATGCAGAGCCCTGACCGATACGCCCTTCCGCTCGTCCAGGCCGCGTTGGCGGCCGCCGTCCTGCTGGCCGGGTGCCAGACGGCGGAGAAGGGAACGGTCGATCCGGCGGTGACCACCCTGAACCCGGGTTACAACCGCCTCAAGTCCACGGTTCTGGCGCGCAAGGTTGCCGTCCCCACCGAGGCCAACCTCGATTTCGCCGCCTATTCCAAGAACGTGATGCTGGCGGATCCCGAGGAGCATGAGGTGCAGCCCCGCAAGAAGATCGGGATCGGCGACCTGCTGTTCGGGGGGCTGGTGGAGGAGACCAAGGCCATCCTCGACTTCACGCCCCTGACCGAGGAGGAGAAGTCCCATCCCATGCATTGGACGCCGGTGCTGGACAAGCTCATGGCCTGGAATTTCGAGCGCTCGTCGGGCCTGGCCAACGCCTATGCCGACGTGACCGGAGAGCACTGGGGGGACACCTCCGACGTCCGGGTCGCCTACCAGGAATTCGCGTCGGTCTGGCTGCACGTCGAAGGGAACGTGACCCAGGTCTGGGTGGAGCTGGAGTTCAAGCCGTGGATGGCCCCGCACCTCAAGGACATCCAGGATCGCGACCTGGACGGCCACCCCGAGGTGCTGGCGCGCCTGAGCCCGGCGCTGTTCACGCAGGAGATGGCCGACTACCTGGCCGGCGAATACGCCGGGAGGGCCCTCACCGAGCCCCAGGTCCTGGATTGGGCCCGCAACCTGGCCTCCCGCTGGTACCCTTCCTACAACACGAACTTCGCCGACATCGTCCCCGGCCGGCCCTGGCCCCAGCAGGGAGCCTCGGAGTCCCTCTGGAAAGGGATGGGCAAGGCCATGGTGCAGAACCCCCTCTTCGTGCTGCGGGGGCATCCCTTCGAGGACACCCTGTGGAACGCCTTCGAGGTGGAGGGCATGGGCGCCGCCAAGCCCGATTCGGTCCGCCGGCAGGAGGGCGTGGCCGTGGCCCGCGGCCTGGACAAGGGGCTCAGCCAGCGGCTGGAGGCCATCGGCAAGCGCATCGACGGCGAGCTCAAGACGCTGGGAAGCGGCACTTGGGCGGCCTGGGAGAAGAAGCTCGCCCCTTTCCGCGAGGACCTGGCGCGCTTCGGGGCCCGCGAGCCCAGGGAAGTCCAGGGCCTGGTCGGCCGGGACGGCTGGCTGGTCTTCCGGCGCGAGCTCGACTACCTGGTCGCCCCCGACTGGAACGGGCCGGAGGCTCGCAACAAGCCCCTGCCCGTCATCGCCGCCCTCAAGGACCGCCTGGCCGCCCAGGGCATCGACTTCCTCTTCGTGCCCATCCCCACCAAGCTGGACGTGTACCCGGAGATGGTCCTGGACGGCGCGGGCGCCGGGAAGACGGCGGCGGCCGGCAAACCGTCGGCGGCCGGAGGCGATCTCCCGGCAGTGCCCGGCGGCGGCCGCCCGGCAGTGCCGGGCGGGATCCCGCAGCCCCAGTTCCGCAAGCTGCTGAAGGACCTGGCCGAAGCCCGCGTCGAGACCGTGGATCTGCTGGATCCCTTCCTCAGGATCAAGGCGGCCAGCGATTCCGGCAAGCGGGCCCTGTACCAGAAGCAGGACACCCATTGGTCGACGGTCGGGCTCGAGGCGGCCGCGCAGGTGATCGCCGACCGCATCAAGGCCTACTCCTGGGCCGACAGCGCCTTCCCGGACAAGCGCGACTACAAGCTCCGGGACACCGTGTTCGAGACCCTCGGGGACATCCAGGCACGGCTGGGCGACGCCGCCAAGGCAAAGGTGGGCCCGGAGCGGCAGCTGGGGCGGCAGGTCCGGGACGGCCGCGACAGCCTGTACGCCGACGACGAGTCCTCGCCGGTGCTGGTGCTCGGGGACAGCTACACCGGGGTGTTCCACAGCGTCGGCTGTCGTAATGCGGGTGTTACCGCCCACATGGCGGCCCGCCTGGGCGCCCCCGTGGACCTGATCATGGGCTGGGGCGGGGGCCCCGAGTCGCCCCAGAAGCTGGCCAAGCGCGGGGACGGGTACCTCCGGAACAAGCGACTGGTGGTGTGGATGATGTCGGCCCGCGATCTCTTCGTGTACCCGGGGGAATGGGTCCTCAAGTGAGGCGGTCCCGGTCCGGCGGCCTCAGGACCGCCCTACGCGGCGCCGCCCTGGCCGGCGTCCTGCTGGCCATGCTCCCAGCCGGCTGCCTGGAGCGGCCGGATCCCGCCTCCCAGGCCGCCGCCATCCTGAACAAGCGCCCAGCGAGCTTCCAGGACCGCCTCATCGCCCTGGACGCGCTGGCCTCCGCCGAGCTCGGCTTCGCGGAACGTCCGGCCCTGGCGGAAAGCCTGCACGCCCTGGCAGCCAGGCTGCGTCCGGCATTGGCCGCGGCTGTCCGCGGCGGCTCCGGCGGGGCCCCCGGAGAGGCGGCCTCCGGGAGGGGCGTCGCCGAAGCCGGCGGGCCGGATTCCCTGCGGGCCGCAATCCTGGACGCCTTCCTGTTCGATACCTTGGGGCTGGTCCCCCTGCTCGATGACACCGCCCTCTCCTCCTCCCTGCCGAGCCGGGTGCTGGCGGATCGCCGCGGCGGCTGCCTGGGGCTGTCCCTGCTGTACCTGGCCCTGGCGGAAGCCCTGGACCTCCCCCTGCGCCCGGTGTTCCTGCCCGGGCACGTGATGGTGCGATGGCGCTCGCCGTCCCTGGTCCGCAACGCGGAGACCCTGCGGCGCGGCCTGGCCCGCAGCGACTCCTTCTACCGGGAAACCTTCTCCCTGGCGCGCCGCCCCTGGTACGCGCTCGAGGACGCCCGGCCGGATCAGGCCCTGGCGGCCCTGGTCTTCAACCTCGCCAATCTCCATCGCTCCCGGGGGATGCTGGCCGCCGCCGAAACGGAATACCGCCTGGCGGAATCCTTCCTGCCGGCCTGGCCGGAGGCCCTGGGCAACCTGGGCGCTACCCTCATGCTTTCCGGCGACCGCGAAGGCGCGCGGGAATACCTGGAGGCCGCGCTGGCCGGCGATTCCCTAGCGGCGCCCGCCCTGCGCAACCTGGAGACCCTGGGCCGCTCCCGCTGATCCGCGCCGTCCCCGGGCAGGACAGGGTCAAAAAACCCATGCCTCGCCCCCCTGCCGGGACTAAAAGTCCCGATCGGGAACGATTCGCTTTCCGTCAAGCGGACCGGGGCGTGGCGGCAGTCCGCCGGTCGGCGGCCATTGGGCCGGCTCCATTCATTTTCTTATGTTAGGCAGAGGCCCGATTGACCGGTCACCGGTCTGGGAGTAGATTTCGGACAGAGACGGTCCCGCCCGGTCAAGAACCGGACTCGGCCGGTCCCGAACCCGGCGAAAGGCCGGTTGTTCCTGGAGCCAGCGTTGCCCCCTGCCTCCCCCACGTGGGGAACCCGGGCCAGTGCTGGATTCCCTCCTCATACCATCTCAGGGGGCAATCCCGTGGAAAAATCCCTGCACGTTTTCGTTTGTTCCACCTACCGCGATCTGGTGAGCGAACGCAACGCCGTGCTCGACGGCCTGGAATGGCTGCGCACCCAGTTCCCCGCCCTCACCTATTTCTGCCCCCGGAACATCCTGCCCCTGGAAGTCTGCAAGGAGGAGATCCGCCGCAGCGACGTGCTCGTCCTCATCCTGGGCCACCTCCAGGGCGTGATCGCGCCGGGGATGGACATCTCCCACGGCGAGGCCGAGTACCGCGAGGGCCTGGCCCAGGGCAAGCAGGTGCTGGTGTTCCTGCGCGACGAGAAGGTGGGCATCTTCCCGGTGCATTTCGAGCGCGATCGGGAGCGCGTCGCCCAGGTGAAGCGCTTCAAGGAGGAGCTGACGAAGCGCCACGGCGCCAAGACCTTCACCGATCTCCAGAGCGTGGTGAACCTGGTGAACCTGGGACTCACCAAGTCGGCCATCGACGCCGGCCTCGAGCAGCGCCCCGGATCCAAGACCGCGCCCATGAAGGTCAAGGGGTGGGAAACCCGCAAGATACCCATGTACGCCGGCAACGGCGGCGGCGTGGAGCTGATGCCCTCGTCCCCCGCTCCGGAAGCGGGCGTCACGCGCACCATCCCCGTCCTGCAGAAGGCCCTCACCACCCCCTTCCGGCACCGCAAGGCCTCGTCCCCGCATGTCGGCCGCGCCGTGTTCTTGACCATCACCATCGTGGCGGCCTCGGCCCTGCTGCTGGGCTTCTTCCAGAAGCTGCCCATCTCCAAGGTGATCTCGGTGCCCCAAAGTTCCGCGGCCATGCTCCCGGGCGGCGCGCCGGGCGCCCCGGCGGCGACCGGCAAAGCCGCGGCCGAGGACGGTGAGGAGCCCCCGGCCGCCCTGGCGGCGGCGGCGGCGCCGGCCGCCAAGCCCCGCAAGGAGGGGGCCGTGGTGATGATGGAGGATCCGGACACCATCAAGACCTTCATCCTCAAGGCCCAGGACGGCACCCCCGAGGAGCAGTTCCGGGTCGGCAGGATGTACGAGGACGGCAAGGACGTGCGGCGCAACGACACCACCGCCTTCCGCTGGTACAAGCGGGCCGCGGATCGGGGATTCGTCGATGCCGAATACAAGGTGGCCCTCATGTACCGCTGGGGCAAGGGAACCGTGAAGAACTCCTACCAGGCGGCCAAGTGGTTCCAGTCCGCCGCCGACAAGGGCCATCCCAAGTCCCAGGTCCACCTGGGCCAGATGTACCGCAGCGGCAAGGGCGTGCCCAAGAACGAGACCATGGCCTTCAAGCTCTTCCTCAAGGCCGCCGACTCCAAGGATCCCGAGGCCGAGAAGATCATCGCCGAGCTCAAGAGCGAATAGCTTCCGCGGGAACGGACGGCCTCCGCGACGGCGCACGGCCTTCGCGCGCGGTGCCAAGCCTTCCGACGATATTTCACAGCGCGCGATGATTGTGGCGTGACGGAAGCGAAGTTTATTTCCCTCTATGCTTCCCATCAACCCTTCCCATCCGCGACTTCCCCGGGCCCAGGCACCCGCTTCGCGCAAGGGCATGCCCTTCCTCGCCGCCGCCCTTCTGGCGGCATCGTTGTCCTTCATGACGACCGGCTGCGGATCCACGCGGCCCGAGGTGTCGGAGGAATTGGCGAAAGCCGAGAGCATGCCCGTGAAGAAGAAGCTGTTCATCCTCTTCTCCGGGGAGCGCCTGGATTTCGGGGATTGGCACGTGTACAAGGTGAAGCGCGACAGCAGCCAGACCATCCGGCGGCCGCGGCATTCGCGCATCGAGGCCCGCCTGCAGGAGAAGTACACCTTCCGCGTGGCCCAGGCCGGAACCGGCGCCTGGGAGGCCGCGTGCCAGAGCGACGCCCGGCGCCTCGACGAGCTGCCCTTCTTCGGCCCGCTCGTGGAGCGCGCCTACCAGGTCGCCTTGCGCTGCGAGCTTAAGGGACCCCAATCCGATCTGATCTGGAGGCTCGACCTGCAGGAGGGGGACTCTTCCGGGCGCGTCATGAAAGGGGTGCTTTCCAACGGCCGTGAAATCGTGAAAGTGACCGGGTCGCGGACCCTGGGGAAATCCTTCCGGGAGGACTCGCATACCAGCTTCGAATTCGCGGGGCAGGACAGGATCCTCGGAGCCGTGGTCCTCGCCCGGGGCAACCGCGTGCTGCTCAGCCCCGAAGCGGACGCGGCCACCCGCCCCGCCCTGGCCGCCGCCGCCGCCGCCCTCATGCTCTACGTCGACAGCAACCGCCGGATGAAGGAGATGGTGGAGGCCCGCCTCCAATCCGAGCGCCAGATGTACCTCTGAGTCCCCGCTCCGGGGACGGCCCGCCCGATCGGGGACGGGCCACCCGATCACGGCCGGGCGCGCCATCAAGCGGATCAGGATCCGCGCCGCCCAGAATCCTCCCGCATTTTTCCGCTCCCGCATCCGGTCTTCCCCGGCGCGGTCCGCGCTCCCGGGCTACCTTAGACCCT
>CBILQL010000222.1:0-7752 GCA_966238865.1 uncultured bacterium | reverse complement strand
GGGGCCTTGGGCTTGGGGATGGAGCGGAGGTTGGTGAGCGCCACGTTGTCGATCCAGAAGGAGCCCTTGGTGCCGTCGCCGGCGGCCTTGAAGTCGAGGAGGTGCACGCCCTTGAGATCGAACTTGCCGTTCTGCTCGGCTTCCGGGGGCTGGTAATAGGGGAACTTGTTGAAGGCCTTGAACGGGACGAGGATCTCGTTCCAGCCTCGGGTGGCGCCTACGTTGGCGACGAACAGCTCGTTGCCGGCGTCGCCGACCTGGACGGTCACGCCCTGGAAGGCCTTGTCGGTGAATATCGAGAAGCGCAGGCCCCAATGCTGGGTCCAGTCGCGGTGCTCGGCGTTGCGGTTCGTCTTGCCGTAGCGGAACATCACGTCGGTCCAGTCCGCCAGGCGGTAGGTGATGCCCAGGGACTTGCGGCCGCGGGGGCGGCCGTCCCCGGCCGGGCCTTCGGCGATCTTGCAGGCGACCTCGGACTTGGGCCCGTTGTAAGTCTCCCAGGCCTTGTCGGCGTCGCCTTCCATGTCGTGGAGCATCAGCTCCGGCTTGTCCGACTTGAATGCGGCCCAGTATTCGTCCGGATCCACGTAGCCGGGGATCTCCTCGATGATCTGGATGTCGTCGGCGTAGAGCGCGACCGGCTGGCCCTCGGGGACCTTGTTCTCGCCCTTGCCCACCGAGAAGCGGAATTCCTGGATTGCGCTCCAGTCCACCTCGGCGTTGATTTCCGCCTTCTTGCCGGCGTCCCAGTACATGCCGTTGGGGGCGAAGCGCTTGAGCGGGATGCGGAAATGCTTCCAAGTGGTGTCCAGCACCCCGAAGTCTCCGAGGACCACCTTGGTCTGGGTCTTGTTGCCGTCCGGGCGGATGTCCAGGAGGCCCACGTAGGCGCTCTTCACGCCCGGGGCGCCCTTGGCCCAGAAGGACAGGCCCCCGCGGCCCTGGCGGAGCTTCTTGATGTCGATCTTGGTGGCGGTGCCCAGGGAGATGGTCGTCCCGCTGTAGTCGCCGCCGTCGAGGTAGTTCGCCAGCACGCCGGCGTTCTTGCCGTCGCCGGGCTGCACCTTGACCGCCGTCTTGCCGCCGTACACGTAGGGGAAGCCTCCCGGGGGCATCTCGTCCTTGAAGAAGGTGAATACGGGCTTCACGTCCGCGGCGGGGGGCGGGGGGGCGATCTGTTCCTGCCTGTCCTCCCAGTATTCCTGCGGGACCTCCTTCACGGGCTCGTAGACGTCGCGCAGCACGAAGATGTCGTCCACCCAGGCGCGGAAGGCGACGTTGTCGGCCTTCTTGATCTCGATGCGGAATTCCGCCACGCTCTTCCAGTCGAAGGGCTGGGGCACCTCGACGCGCTTCTTGGCGTCCCAGAACACGCCCTTGCGGCCGAACTTGGCGAGGGGAACGCTCACCAGGCGCCACTCGTTCGTGATGCCCCCGAAATCGTTGAGGGGCAGGCGCACCACGGTCTTCTTGCCGTCCCGGGCCTCGTCGTCGACCAGACCCACCCAGGCGATCTCGCCGCCCTGGTTGCCCTTGATCCAGAACTGCAGCGCCCCCGAGGCATAGAAGGGTTCCAGGTTGTAGAGCAGGTTGTAGAGGCACACCGAGCCGCCGGAATAGTCCGACGCATCGAGGTCGAACTGCAGGGACACCTCGCTCTCGTGCCCGCTCTCCTCGGGGATGAACAGCTTGGAGGCGTCCGGATAGGTGTACTGGTAGCCGCCGGAGATGAAGTCCTCGTCGAAGAAGCGGAATACCAGGCGGGAGTCCTGGGCCGGGCCGGAGGCCGAGGCCTCCGCCGGCTTGTTCAGCGACTTGAGGCGCAGGCTGCAGCCGCCGGCGAGGACGGCCATGGCGGCGAGACCCAGGGCGAGGGAAGTGGAGGCGGTTTTCATGGGACTCCAGGCCGTTCGGGTTTAGAAGCGGACGGACAGGAACACGTCGTATTGCTCCTGCGAGAATTTCTTGTGCGCCGAGCCGTCGGCGGGGTCGTAGGTGATCAGCCCAGCCGACCCGGTGACGTAGGCGCCTTCCGCGATCTTGTACTCAAGTCCGGCGCTCATGTTCTGCTGGGTCTCCTCGAGCTTCACCGGGCGGGTGTTGCGCGTCTTGATCTGCTGGTACCCGCCCAGCTGGGAGGCCCGCTTCCAGAACTTGTAGCGGAGGCCGGCGTTCAGGAAGTCGCTCTCCAGGGTGACGGGGACGAGCACCGAGTCGCCGGCGATGCCGTCGTTCTTGGCGCTGGAGCGGACCAGGCTGCCCGACAGGGTGAGGGGATAGGTGAAGCCCAGCATGGACCCGATTTCGAACTTCAGCCCGCCGCCGACCTGCGCGAAGGCGGTGGCCGGCAGGGTGGCCGCGGAATCCACCCGGAAGCCGTCGATTTCCTTCAGGCTCGAGAACAGCGCGGCGGCCTGGATTTTGTCGTCCCATGCGCCCATGCTGAGGTCCAGGGTGAAGCCGTCCCGGTTGGCGGTGGCGGGGCCGAAGGGCATCACCAGCTGGAGGGCGACATCCGTGCGGCCGGCGGCGAAGGCGGCCATCTCGCTCTGGGTCATGATGGACTTGTTGTAGGAGTTCTTGCTGAAGGGGGCCTTGTGCCAGGAATTGGTCTGCGCGCTTGGGGAGAACTTGAAGGCGTGCCGGTACATGGCGTCGAAGGTCGTGTACTGGGCGTTGGCAGGGCCCAGGATGCGGCTGGTGACGATGGAGGAGTCGTTCTCGATGTTCATGATGCGCTCGCCGCGAAAGGACGGCGACTGGGCCAGCTCGTTGCGGAATTCCGCGCCGTTGCGATGGTAGGTGCCGCCGAGCTTGAAGTTGAAGGCGTTGCTGCCGGACCATCCGCCCTGGAGGCGCGCCATCAGGGCCGAGCCGTTGATGTATTCATGCTTGATGGGGGCGGTCGCGATCGTATCCGTCAGGTAGGCGGTGTCGTCCTTGGTCATGGCGTATTCGGCGCCGAGGCTCAGGGAGGCGGCGGACCATCCCAGCATGGAGCCCACGTCCACGCCGCCGCGGCCGGCGATGATGTGGGTGAACTGGGCGGCGAGCTCCGGGTCGGACGGCTGCGGGACGCCCGTGATCGGCAACCCGGGGTTGAAGCTTCCCAGCTTGTCGAAGATGACCAGGTAGCTGCCGCCCACGTTCAGGCCGAGCGGCAGGTCGAGGTCGGCGTTGCTGCCGCCCAGGAACTTTTCGAAGTACGACTTCTCGATGAAGGACGTGACCTTGCTGCCGTCGCCGATGCCGGTTTCCACGTTCCGCAGGCGGGCGCCCAGGACGTTGAAGTGCATCTCCATCAGCTTGGACTGGGAATTTTCGACCGCGGCGTCGAGGTTCATGTTCACGCCCTGGAGCAGGCGGTCGTTGCCCCCCAGGAAGGCCTCGCTCATGGCGTCGCGCCGCTGGGCGGCGAAGATCTCCGGCTCATACAGCAGGGCGATGTCCGGCGAATACAGGGTGAGGGGGCTGTATTTCTGGCGGTAGTCGCCGACGTTGTAGCGGAAAATCCCCCCCGCCTGGCCGTCGATGCTGATCCAGCGGGCGGTGATGGGGTTGCCGACGTCGGAGAAGAAGTTCCGCCAATCCTGGTGCATGCGGAACATCAGGCGGCCCTGGGTCAGGGTATTGGGCCGTGCGCGGATGTCGAAATCCACCGAGGTGTATTCCAGGGACTCCTCGGAGCGCCGCGACGCCACCACGCCCTCGCCGCCGATGGAGGAGAAGAGGTACTGGGAGCGGAACATGCCGTTCAGGCTGATGCCCTCCTTGGCCAGGATGCCCTCCACCTTCTCGTCCAGGGACTGGATGTCGGTGGGCTGGGACGGGCCGGTTTGGGAATCCGCCGCCGCGCTTTCCGGCGCGCCGGCGAGGGCGCCGGCGAGGCAGAGGACAGGTAGGGAGGCGGCGATTCTTCGCGTCAGTACCATGGAAGCTCCTATCAGAACCACGTCTTGATTTCAGCCGACATTATGCGGCCCGTCCAGTTGTTGTCGGTGAAATTCTCGTCGACATGCTTGAACCACTTGTAGCGGGCGTGGAGGCCGATGCGCGCCCCGAACTCCCAGTCGAAGCCGATGCCGGCCGCATAGTCGTTGTATTCCAGGGGGACGAGGCCCACGACCTGGGTCACGGGATCGTCCATGTAGGCCTTCTCCGCCCGCCAGGTTTCGAAGCCGCCGAGGGCGAGCAGGTAGAGCTTTTCGGTGATGGCGATGGCGGGCTCGATGCGGACGTACGCGCCCCACAGCATCATGTCGTCGTCGCTGAAGGCCAGGGCCCGGAAATCCTGGGAGACGCCGTTCAGGGCCGCGTACCCGCCCAGGAAGAGCTCGCGGCCGTATCCGACCAGGGGGCCCACGTCCTTGGAGGCGTCGAGCTCGAGGTTGAAGGTCCACTTGCGGTGCTCGGGAATGTTCGGGGACCGCGTGTAGATGGAGGTGGTCGCGGGGTTGGTCACGGCGGCTTCCGCCTGCGCCGCGTTCTCGTAGGGCACGAAACCCTCATAGGTCGAAAGGTAGTCGGTGCGCATGCCCCCGGCGTCGGGGCCGAGGGGATTCAGGTATTCCGTCGTCCGGTAGGTCTCGTCGCCGATGCGCTTCCGGTACTTGGCGTCCAGGCTGTGGTCGATCAGGTGGTTGCCCCAGCGGTTGTAGGAAGACTGGAAGAAGCTGCTCATGTCCTGCCCGTTCAGGCGGTAGGGGAAGAAGATGAGATCGCGCGCCTTCTCAAGCTGGAAATGCTGGCCATAGGCGACGCGGAAATGCCCGTAGCCGGGATTGGCGTGCAGCGAGAGCTGCATGCCGCCCATGTTCTGGATGTAGGGCGAACCCTCGCCGCGGGCGACGAATTTACCGCCGCCGACCATGTTGGCCCCGAAGGGGTAGAAGGCGTCGGCGGGCGCCGCGAAGGAGAAGGGGGAGTAGAAGCCCTTCGGGATCCAGGCCATGTCCGCCTGCACGGAGATGGGTGCCTTGTAGCGGAGCTTGGTGAACAGGGCCGGGACGTAGTCGGTGCGCTTCGTCTCCGTCCTATGGAAGGCGGTGTAATACTTGGTGGTCGGATCATTCTCGTCCTTGAACGCGGAGTCCACGCCGAACCTGTGGTAGGTCGTGTCCAGGAAGCCCAAGGCAACGTCGCTGTGGATTTCGAAGGACTCCCCGATGTTGCCGCGAAGGTCCAGGGAGTGGACCTGGGGCTCCTTCACGAAGCCCCCGCCCAGGTAGTACTGGAACAGCGCCCCGGAGGAATCGCGGGCGGCGCGGACGGAGTTGAAGCCGAAGATGTTGCGGAAGCCGGTGGTCAGGGCGACGTCGGGCTTGTAGTCGAGGACCATGGCGTTGTACCCGAGGGTCAACGAGTTGAAGAGCTTCTCGATGGCGACGCGGGCATGGAACAGGTGGCGGTGGCTGTCTCCGATGCCCCTGCCCTTGGCCTCGGTATTGTCCCCGGAATAGGCCAGGTCGCCTGAGAAATCGATGTATTCCCGCTCGAAGTTGTCGAAGCGCTCGAAAGTGCCGTAGAGCAGGCCGAATTGCAGGTTGCCGGGGAGATGGATGGAGCGCAGCTCCAGGCCGTTGAAGGGCTTCTTGTTCCACGCCGCGCGGCCGGTCTTCTCGCCCCGCGCCAGGTTGTATTCGTAGTAGCGGGAAACCGGCTGCTCCACCTCGTAGGGCAGGTACTCCCAGGCGAAGGTGCGCGGCTGGGCCTTCCAGATGGTGAGGGGGGAGGCCTCGGTCCAGATCACGTTCCCCATGCGCAGCCAGGCGGACGCGGGGACGGTGCGGATGGCCAGGCCGGCCGCCATGTCCTCGTGGATGTTGGCGGAGGTCTCGGTCTTGTCGTGGCGTTCCTGGGCCCGGGTATAGCCGTCATTCCCGGGTCCGACATTGAGGAAGTTGCCCGGAAGCGTGTTCTGGAAGCCGATCTTGGACCAGAGCACGGCGTTCCGGTTGGGCCGCACCACCATGCCTACGCGCAGCATGCTCTCGTTGCCCTCGTAGCCGGCGGCGGTCCAGGACTGGTCGGTGGCCATGAACGACGGGCGGTCCGTGAGGAAGTGCTCCTGGATCTTGAGCCGGGCTTCGCCGGAGAAGGACACGGGGCTCGAGCCCCCGAACAGGAGGGCGCCCTGGACCCTGGCGTCCAGGGCGTTGAAGTCCATGCCGCTGTCCGGCGCCGTGACGGCCGCGGCTGGGGCGGTCCCGGAAGGGGAGAGGGCGGCGGCGGGCTGTTCCGCGGCCGGCAGCGTGGCGGCGGCCGTGTCCTCGGCGGGCTCGGCGGCGCAAAGTGGGGCGGACATGGCGCAGGCGGCGAGCCAGACTGCCGACAATCTCGTATGCATGAGTACTCCCGTCACGCTCACTTTGTGTCCAATTCCCGGTTGATGGTTTTTTTCAATCCTTCACCGCGCCGGCCGTCAGACCCGACACGATTTGCTTCTGCAGCACGAAGAAGATGAGCATGACCGGAATCGTGGAAACCGTCGCCGCAGCCATCATCAAATCATATCGATTCTGAAAATTCCCTACGAACAGCCGGATCCCCACCGGGATGGTGTAGGTGCTTTCGCTGGTCAGCACCCAGGCGAACATCAACTCGTCCCAGGCCGCCAGGAAGACGTAGACGCCGGTGGCCACGATGCCGGGCATGGCCGATGGGATGATGATGCGGAAGAAGGCCTTGAAGGGCCCGCAGCCGTCGATAAGGGCCGCCTCCTCCAGCTCCTTCGGGATGGATGCGAAGAAGCCCCGGAGGATCCAGATGGAGAAAGGGGTGAAATAGGCCGCGTAGGTGAGGATGAGGCCGCCGTAGGTGCCCTTGATGACGATGCCCGTGGCCTGGGTGAAGTTGACGAACATCAGGTACACCGGCAGGAGCAGCATGATGCCCGGGATCATCTGGGTGGCCAGGATGGAATAGCCGAAGGCGGTCTTGCCGGGGAACTTGAAGCGCGCCAGGGCGTAGCCGCCGAGGGAGGCCATGAGCACGGCGATCAGCATCACGCTGATGCAGATGACGAGGCTGTTCTTCAGGTACAGGCCGAAATCGACGCTGCGCCAGAGATCCACGTAGTTGCGCCATTGGATGTTGAGGGGCGCGAGGGGACCCTTGCCGGCCGCGAGGTTCCGGCCGTCGCCGGCCAGCAGGGCCACGGCGCCCAGGGGCCCGCCCAGCAGGACCTTCCCGTCTTCGAGGGGAAGGATGGAGCTCACCTTGCTTCCGGACATCTCCATCGACGGGGCATCTTCCTGTCCCGCCTGATTCGCGACCGGCGCCGGCTCCGTGCCTCCGGGGGACGGCGCGCCGGGACGGTAGAGACGGGCGGCGGCGGCCGCCTGCCGCAGGGAATCGCCGGCATCCGGGGCGCCGGAAGGGGAGTCTGGAGCGGCTGCGGCATGCGCCGACAGGGCATCCAGGGCCATGGCGGCCTGGGAGCTTCCGATCCATATCCGGTCCTGTCCGAAGGACAGGGAGGCGATGCGGCTGAGGCCCAGGGCGTCGGTGGCGACCCAGGACTTCACGCTGTCGGCGGCGAAGTCGAACAGGCAGGCCCGGTCTCCCAGCGACAGCAGGGCGACGCTCCCGTCCATGGCCTGGAGCTTGTCGGGGGCATCCGGCAGGTTCTCGCCGGCCCAGAAGGCTTTCCCCGGCTTCCCGGAGGGGACTTGCAGGAAGAAGACCCCCTGCCGGGTCCCGATGGCGAGGCTGTCCCCCATGGAGGCCAGGAAGCGGGCCGTCCCGATCTCG
>CBILQL010000221.1:0-7773 GCA_966238865.1 uncultured bacterium | reverse complement strand
CCCTGGCCAAGGACGGCGACGCCCCCGCCCTCACCATCATCAACACCTGCGGCTTCATCGAGGCCGCCAAGGAGGAGAGCATCCAGGAGATCCTGGAAGCGGTGGAAGCCAAGAAGGACGGCGAGAAGCTGGTGGTGGCCGGCTGCCTGTCGCAGCGCTACAAGGCCGACCTCGAGAAGGACATCCCCGAGGTGGACCTGTACGTGGGCACCTACAAGCCGGGCGAGATCCTCGAGCGCCTGGGGCTCAACTCCACCCTGCCTTCGGACTGCGCCGTGGGCGCGGCCCCGCGCACCCTGATGGGCGAGGAGAGCCACCACGCCTTCCTCAAGATCGCCGAGGGATGCAACCGCGTGTGCGGCTTCTGCGCCATCCCCGGCATGCGCGGCAAGCAGAAGAGCCGCAAGATCGCCGACCTGGTGCGCGAAGCCCAGGAACTGCAAGGATACGGCATCAAGGAAGTTTCCCTCATCGCCCAGGACCTCACCTACTTCGGCCGCGAGCGGAACGGCACGGAGACCCTGGAGGACCTGCTGAAGGCGCTGCTCAAGGAGACGGACATCGCCTGGTTCCGGCTCATGTACGCCTACCCGGCCTTCCTGACGGACGGCCTGCTCGAGGTCATGTCCACCGAGCGGCGCGTGTGCCGCTACCTCGACATTCCCATCCAGCACGCCAGCGACCGCATGCTCAAGGCCATGCGCCGCAACTACACCGCCGCCCAGCTCAAGGAGACGTTGCGGAAAATCCGCGCCGCGGTCCCAGGCATCGCCCTGCGCTCCACCGCCCTGGTGGGGTATCCCGGCGAGACCGAGGAGGACGTGGAGGAGCTCCTGTCCGTGATCGAGGAGACCCGCTTCCGCCACCTGGGCAGCTTCACCTATTCCGACGAGGACGGGACCCACGCCTTCTCCCTGCAGCCGAAAGTGCCCCAGGACGTGATGGAGGAGCGCATGGACCGGGTGATGTCGCTGCAGCGCCAGATCGCCCTGGAAGACAACCTGAAGCGAGTGGGCGAGACGGTCGCGGTCGTCATCGACAGCGTCGCCGAAGGGCAGGACCACCACTTCAACGGCCGCACCGAGGGCGACGCCCCCGAGGTGGACAACCAGGTGCTCATCTTCGCCGAGGGCGGGGACGGCTCGCCGTCCGCTTCCGCCGACCCCGGGACCTTCCGCCGCGTGGTGATCACCGACGCGCGGGAATACGACCTCGAAGCCCGCCTTCTACCTTAATTATTCATTCCTGCCGGGAACGCCCATCCTCCCATACCGCGCTCACCGTCTTGGGCGGCCAGCACATGGTGCCGTCGCAGCTCTGGTAATGCAGCACGGCACGGACGGCGGGCGGACGCTGCGGAGCTGCCCCCTTGCCCGCCCCGGGATTCCCGGATCCGGCCTTCCCCGCCCCGGCCGGACGGGCGGCCACGGTGATCGTGAAGGATTCCTTGAACAGGGACATGTCGCCGCCCATGGCGGGGGAATGCTCCACGACCGGCGCAGGCCAGCGCGGCGGTCCGAAACGCACCTCTCCAGGAGTCTTGTGGCCGGCAGTCCCGGAGCCGGCAGTCCCAGAGGTGGCGGCCCCGGGGAGGGCGGCGACCTCGATCCGGGTAGGCACCAGGAAGGAATCGAGTGGCGCGTCGGAATTGATATACCACCCGGCGGGCAGCGAGACCCGCGCCTCGAGCACCAGGGAATCGGCTGCCGTCCTCCAGGACAGCGACAGCCCGGGAACCGGGGCCTTGACTCCCTGGGCCCGGGCGGGCGGGGCGTGGAAGGCGACCGCCAGGCACAAGAAACCGAAAACAATTCCCTTTTTCATCCCTGCCTCCCGAGGCGTCGGCGACGGCGACATCCCTCCCGGAATACCGGGATTCCGGGATACCGGGCCGGAAAAGTAATATCCTATACCCTGCATAGGTGTTTTGCCCTTCATGCGTGTATTTTCAATTTTGACATGGTCCGGCCGGTAAGGTATTTTCAGCTTGTTTCCCGCACAGCCGCGCAGGATTTTCCGCCCCGGCCCGGGAGAGGGGAAATTTCATGTCCGTCCTGATGCGTTCGGTATCGGGCATCCGCGGCATCGTGGGTCCCGCCTTCTCGCCTTCCCTGGTCGTCAACTACGTCAACGCCTTCGTGCAGCTGACCGGGGCGCGCAAGGTGGTGATCGGCCGCGACACCCGCACCACCGGCCCGATGATCGAGAACCTGGTGGCCTCGGCCTGCGCCGCCTCCGGCGCCGAAGCCGTGATCCTGGGAGTGGCCAGCACGCCGACGGTGGAAATGGCCGTGCTCGAGCACAAGGCCGGCGGCGGCATCATCATCACCGCCTCCCACAACCCCATCGAATGGAACGCCCTCAAATTCCTCACCGGCGAAGGCATCTTCCTCGACGAGGGCGAGGTGAAGCGCCTGTTCGAGCTGGTGGACAACAACCGCTTCGACTGGAAGGGCTACCAACAGGTCATGCCCATCGCCCGCAAGGAGAGCGGCGGCGACGAGCACCATATCGAAGCCACCCTGGCGCTGCCCTTCATCCAGCCGGACCTCATCCGCAAGCAGAGGTTCCGGGTGGCCTACGACGCCGTGAACGGCGCCGGCAGCCTCATCGTCCCCCGCCTGCTCAAGGCCCTGGGCTGCGAGGTGGAGGCCATCAACGTGGAGCCGAACGGCATCTTCCCCCACGGCGCCGAGCCCACCCCCGAGAACCTGGCGCAGCTCTCGGCGCTCGTCAAGGACAGGCGGTGCGCCGTCGGCTTCGCCACCGACCCGGACGCCGACCGCTGCGCCTTCGTGACCGAGAAGGGCGAGGCCATCGGCGAGGAATACACCCTGGCCCTGGCGACCATGCTGGCCCTCGAGCACAGGAAGGGCCCGGTGACCGTGAACCTCTCCACCTCCCGCATGGTCGAGGACGTCGCCGCGCGGCACGGCGTGAAGGTGGAGCGCTCCAAGGTGGGCGAGATCAACGTGACCGTGCTGATGAAGAAGAACGGCAGCGTCATCGGGGGCGAGGGCAACGGCGGGGTGATCTCGCCGGACCTGCATTACGGCCGGGACGGCATCCTGTCGGTGGCCATGATCCTGCAGCTCATGGCGCTGCGGAAGAAGCCCCTCAGCGCCATCGCCGCCGAGATCCCGGCCTATTGGATCGAGAAGCAGAAGTACTCCGTCCAGGGCAAGAACCTGGAGAAGGTGATCGGGAGCCTGCTGGCCAAGTTCCCGGAAGCCAAGGTGGATCAGCAGGACGGCGTCCGCTTCGAATGGGACCGCAGCTGGGTCCACGTGCGCGCGAGCAACACGGAGCCGGTGCTGCGGGTGATCGCGGAGGCGCCGGAACGGGAGCAGGCAGTGAAACTGTGCCGGGCCATCGAGGAAGAGTTGAAATAAGAGGTTTTTCGTTTTTCGTTTTCTGTTTTTCGTGGTGCCGGGCACCAGGCCCGGAGCGGGCCCGAAGCGAAAAACGGAAAACAAAAAATGAAAAACGACAGGGCGCAGATTACAGGGAGTCTCTTATGTGCGGAATCGTAGCCTATAGCGGAAGCCGGCAGGCCCAGAAGATCCTCATCGACGGCCTGAAGCGCCTCGAGTACCGGGGATACGACAGCTCGGGCATCTGCATCCAGAACGGCAAGGGCCTCAAGGTGGTGCGCGCCAAGGGCAAACTGGCGGTGCTGGAGGGATCGGTGTCCGAACCCATCGACGGATCCGTCGGCATCGGCCACACGCGCTGGGCCACCCACGGGGCGCCCTCGGTGGAGAATGCGCACCCGCATTCCAGCATGGACGGGACCATCGCCGTGGTCCACAACGGCATCATCGAGAACTACGCCCTCATCAAGGACAAGCTCCAGAAGGAGGGCGTGGTCTTCAAGTCCGAGACGGACACCGAGGTGATCGCCCACCTCATCTCCAAGTTCTACAAACCGGAAGGCCCCGGCAGCCTGGCCAAGGCCGTGCGCGAGGCCCTGACCAACCTGGAGGGCGCCTTCGGCATCGTCGCCGTGTCCTCCCACGAGCCCAAGGTCCTGGTGGGCGCCCGCCGCGGCAGCCCCCTGGTGCTGGGCGTCGGCGAGGACGAGTTCTTCCTGGCCTCGGACGCCTCCGCCATCGTCGAGCACACCCAGAAGGTGATCTACCTCGACGACAACGACATGGTGGAGCTGAACGGCACCTACAAGATCACCAACCAGGCCAGCGCCGAGGTCCGCCGCGAGATCCAGAACGTGGAGTTCAGCGCCGAGCAGGTGGCCAAGGGCAACTTCGACCATTTCATGCTCAAGGAGATCTTCGAGCAGCCGCAGACCGTGCTCAACTCCATGCGCGGGCGCGTGATGCTCGACCTGGGCACCGCCAAGCTCCAGGGCCTCAACCTGGTGCAGCAGGAGCTGAGGAGCATCCAGCGCATCATCATCGCCGCCTGCGGCACCTCCTTCTACGCCGGCAAGGTGGGCGAGTATATCATCGAGGAGCTGGCGGGCGTGCCCGTGGAGGTCGAATACGCCTCCGAGTTCCGCTACCGCAACCCCATCATCACGGACAAGACCCTGGTCTTCGTCATCTCCCAGTCCGGCGAGACGGCCGACACCCTGGCCGCGCTGCGCGAGGCCAAGCAGAAGGGCGCCACCGTGCTCGGCATCTGCAACGTGGTGGGCTCCTCGATCGCCCGAGAGACCGACGGCGGCGTGTACCTGCACGCCGGCCCAGAGATCGGCGTGGCCTCCACCAAGGCCTTCACCTCCCAGGTCACCGTGCTGGCCCTCATCGCCCTGTTGCTGGGCCGCCAGCGCCGGGTCTCGCCCGACACGGGCATGCGCATCTGCAAGGCCCTGAACGACATCCCCACCCAGATCGAGCAGATCCTCAAGCTCAACGACGAGATCAAGTCCATCGCCAAGGAATACAAGGACGCCCACAACTTCCTCTACCTGGGCCGCGGCTACAACTACCCCGTCGCCCTGGAAGGCGCGCTGAAGCTCAAGGAGATCTCCTACATCCACGCCGAGGGCTATCCCGCCGCCGAGATGAAGCACGGCCCCATCGCCCTCATCGACAGGAACATGCCCACCGTGGTCATCGCCCCCACCGACTCCCTCTTCGACAAGGTGCTCTCCAACATGCAGGAGGTGAAGGCCCGGGGCGGCCGCATCCTGGCCATCACCGACGCCGACGACTCCCAGATCGCCGGCATGGCCGACCACGTCATCAAGATCCCCACGACCCACCCCATGCTGACGCCCCTGCTGACCGTGGTGCCCTGCCAGCTCCTCGCCTACCACATCGCGGTGATGCGCGGGTGCGACGTGGACACTCCGCGGAACCTGGCAAAGAGCGTGACCGTGGAGTAGCAGACCCGAAGCCGAAAGCTGAACTCCGAGCCCGCGAGGGCGAGGAGACCTCTGGAAAATCCCCGGTCGCTTCGGCCGGGGATTTTTTGTTGTGATCAGCGGCCGACTCGGACGTTCCGCGGAACCCGGCCAGGGTCGTGGCCGGCTTCCGGGAGATTGACGTTCTGTTGACCCGGGCCCCGGTATGCGCTAGTATTTATCCAGTCCTGCATTTCCGACCGTTCCGGGAGGTTCCGTGGAAAGTGTGAGAGGCCGGTCCGGGCTTCGTGCCGCCGGATGCCTGGCGTTCGCCGCTCTCCTGCCGGGTTGCACCGCGCCGCAGAAGGCCGACCGCGCGGCGGAGTTCCGGGACGCCGTCGCGGCCATCCCCAAGGAATGGAGCGAGGAGCCCGTGGTGGTGCTCTCCGATTCGGTGGACATCCGCTTCGTGCCCGGCAAGGACGGCAACCGGGTCCGGCGACGCCAGGCCACCTGGTATTATGTGCAGCGCCGCAATCCCACCGCCCTCGAGCATATCGTCGTCCCGGAATACCTGTCCATCGAGACCCCGGCCTCCATCGAAGCCACGGCATACTGGCCCGGGCCCGGGGGAGGGTCCTGGAGCCCCGGGGCGCTCGACATGGCCCGGGTGCGGCAGGCCGAGGAGCCCCTGCATTCCTCCGACCGCTACCTCACGGGATTCCGGTTCCCCAAATACGTGCAAGGCATGATCATCCGCCTGGCGGTCGATCGCACCTACACCCATCCCGAGTTCCTGAAGTCCGAGATCCTGCGGGACGACTATCCCTCACTGTCCAAGGTCGTCACCCTGGAGCTGCCCGCGGGTTCCGGAATCAAGCACGGTTTCCTCAACCCCGAGGGCTTGCGGGTCGATTCCGCCCGCTCCGCAGACGGCGCCTCCCAGACCCTGACCCTGCGGGCCGGGAGGCTGGCCAAGCTGGATGCCCGCACCATGCCCCGCAATCCGGAGGCCTGGTACGGGGCCCTGCATTTCAGCCTGCCGGCCAAGGGAGCCCGCTCCCTGTCCTGGCAGGAGCTAGGGGACGCCTACCTGGCCGCCATCGCGCCCGCCTTCGAGACCAGCCCCGAGCTGGAGAAGCTGGCCGCCGATCTCCCCCGGGCGCAGCCCGACTCCCTTATCCGCAAGGTGTACTCCGTGCTGCGCGGCCGCATCCGCTACCATGCGGACCTGGAAATACTGCACGCCTTCGTCCCCCGCAAGGCGGGCGAGGTCCTCGCCAAGGGCTACGGCGACTGCAAGGAGATGGCCACCCTCATGATCCAGATCCTCCGGAACAAGGGCGTGAAGGGCGTCGGGGTGGCGCTGGTGTCCACGCCCGGCACCCTCTCGGTGGTGGAGGAATTCCCCACCCTGGGCGGATTCAACCACATGATCGTCTACGCGAAGGGGCCGGACGGTTCGATCCGCCATTTCGATCCCACGGTCAAGCACGGGGATCCGGAGGACTCCTATTACGATCTCATCGGCCGAACCGCCCTCATCCTCGAGGACGGCGCCAGCCGCCTCCGCCCGGTGGCCATGGCGCCCGGCTTCCGGAACCGGGTGGAGACCCGGAACGCCATCCGCAACGGCCGGCAGGGGTGGAGCCTGGTCGGCAGCATCCGGCTGGAAGGGCAATGCGCCTTCTCCCTGCTGCCCGCCCTCAACGCCGCCATGGGCGAGGAGAAGGTCCCGCTCCTCAAGGCCTGCCTCAAGGAGCTCTTCGCCGTGGACGCCGCCGAAGCCAGCCTGGTGGAGACCGGCGATCGCAGCATCGAGATCAGCTACCGGGCCCCGTTCCTCTCCAATTACCTGAGCATGGACAAGGGCGGATTCCTGATGTCCTGGCCCTCCCTGTACGGCGGCGACGTCCGCTTCACCTCCGTGGACCTGGAAGGCCCCCGCCACCTGCAGAAATTCGAGCAGGCGGACAGCTGGGAAATCCCTTCCGGATTCGACGACCTGGAGAAGGCGGACCTGGAGCACTCCCTGGCCCGCGGGAAATGGAGCCGCAAGGGCGATCGCGTCCTCCGGACCTACGCCTCCGACGCCGGCGTGGTGCCGCCGGAGAACCGCGGGCTCCTGGCCGAGTACCTGGCCAGGAGGAACACGTTCGTGCGGGCCACCCTCTGGCACCGCTGAGGAGGCTTTCGCCGATGCGATGGATGCCATGGCCCGTCCGCGGGGGCCGGCCGGCCCCCGCCTTTGCGAACGCCGCCTGGGCGGCAGCCGCCCTCTGGGCCCTCACGGGCTGCGCGCCCACCTCCGTGCCGGTGCTCATCGAGGACGGCGCGGACGCCGAGGCGGACCGCAAGTGGGAGAAGTACGGAGCCTATTACGTGGTGGACGAGATCTTCGTGGAGGCGTCCTTCGAGCCCGCCGTCGTCAAGTAGCGCTCGCCCGCTCTCCAACGGATCCATCT
>CBILQL010000220.1:0-7785 GCA_966238865.1 uncultured bacterium | reverse complement strand
TGGCAGGCCGCCGACGCCCTGGAGGCCTACGGCAGGTACCTCTCCGCCCATGGCCACGCCTCCGAGGCCGACCTCGGGGCCATGCGCGACTGGGCCGCGGAGCGCGTGCTGCGGGCCCTGGAGCGGGCCGCGCCCCTGGAGCTCTCGCCGCGCCTGCCCGCCGAGGCCGTCGGCTCGCTCATGTTCTCCCGGGGCCGCGCCGAGCGGACCGGCGAGGGCGCGCCGGAGCTGACCCTCGATCCCTTCCGCAACCCGCGGCTTTCGGCCCTGCGGGAGAAGAGCCGGAAGGGCCTCGCCGACGGCCGGCCCCTGCCGCCCGCCAAGGCGGTGACCTACGCCGACGCCCTGTTCGAGGCCATGCTGCACCGCTTCGCCGCCGATCCGGCGATGATCGCCTACGGCGAGGAGAACCGCGACTGGGGCGGGGCCTTCTCCGTGTACCGGGGGCTCACCGAGTGCCTGCCCTATCACCGCCTGTTCAACGCCCCCATCTCCGAGGCCGCCATCGTGGGGACCGCCGTCGGCTACGCCCTGTGCGGCGGCCGCGCGGTGGCCGAGCTGATGTACTGCGATTTCATGGGCCGGGCCGGCGACGAGATCTTCAACCAGATGGCGAAGTGGCAGGCCATGTCCGGCGGATGCCTGCGCATGCCGCTGGTCCTGCGCGTGTCGGTGGGATCCAAGTACGGGGCCCAGCACAGCCAGGACTGGACCTCGCTCGTCGCGCACGTGCCCGGGCTCATGGCCATGTTCCCGGCCACTCCCCGGGACGCCAAGGGCATGCTCAACCTGGCCCTCTCCGGCACCGATCCGGTGGTCTTCTTCGAGAGCCAGCGCCTCTACCAGGACGTGGAGACCCTCGATCCGGAGGGCGTGCCCGAAGGCTACTACGAGGTCGAGCCCGGGGCCCCGGCCCTGCGCCGCGCGGGCGATGATATCACCCTGGTTACCTGGGGCGCGGCCCTGCACCGCGCGCTGGAGGCGGCCGCGATCCTCGCGGAGCGACACGGCATCTCCGCCGAGGTGTGGGACGCGCGCTTCGTCAATCCCCTGGACCTCGGGCCCATCGCCGCCTCGGTGCGCCGCACCGGACGCGCCGTACTCGTCTCCGACGCCTGCGAGCGCGGCTCCTTCGCCCACACCGCGGCCTCGCGCCTCTCCGGCATGGCCTTCGACAGCCTCGACGCGCCCGTGGCCGTGGTGGGCGCGCGCAACTGGATCACGCCGCCGGCCGAGATGGAGGAGGATTTCTTCCCCCAGGCGTCTTGGATCCTGGACGCCATCCACGAGCGCGTGCTGCCCCTGCCGGGACACTCGCCGGCCACGCGTCAAGCCCTATCCGATCTCGCGGATCGCGACCGCCTGGGCACCTGAAGGGTACCAACGGAGGGACGTCCCCGGGAGGGGAAAAACCTTGACACAGGTTAACGTATAAGTTAACATATTGGGAGCAGGGGCATCCCGCGCCGAAACCGGGAATCCGCCCCAAAAGAGGCAATTTTCCCCCGGGCGGTTCCCGGGTCGGACAGGGATAGGAGGCCAGGAATGGCAAAAGCGAAGAAGAGCAAGCCCGCCGGGAAGAAATCCAAGAAGTCCGCGGGCCCGATCGGCGGGACCCGGGTGGGTGAGATGCTGCGCAAGGCGCGGGAATCCACCGGCATTTCCCAGGAAGAGCTGGCATACCGCCTCAAGACCAAGCGCACGGCCATTTCCCGCATCGAGAACCACGCCGACGACATCAAGCTCTCCACCCTGGAGCGCGTCGCCAAGGCCCTCGGCAAGGACCTCAAGGTCAAGATCCTCTGATCCACTCCCCCGGCTCCCGCGGAAGCGGCGGGCCGGGTACCTGGCGGCTTGAAGGCCGCCCTCCCGCCATATGATAATCTGGGACCATACGTCGGACGGGCGCGTCCGCCGGGAAAGGGTACCATGTTCCGCATCCTGCCGACCCTCCTCGCCATCCTGCTGCCGGCCGCCGCCTTCGCGGAACGCAAGCCGGTCGCCATGGGGCTCCTGGGCGGGGTGGGAGCAGCCTCCCTGTGGGGCAGCGACGTGAAGGAACTCGACCTCCGCATCTGGCCTTCCCTGGGCTTCTCCCTGGGCTTCAACCTCCCGGCCTTCCTGGGACTCGAAACCGACCTCCTCTATTCCAGCAAGGGCAGCGGTTTCTCCGAACGGGAGGACTTCGACGGGTTTCCGAACGGCCGCACCAAGGTCACCACCGTCACCGCCCATTGCCTGGACATTCCCCTCCTGCTCAAGGTCACGCCGCCCACCGGCAGCGAGGTGGTGCCCATCTTCTTCGGCGGGCCGGCCTTCTCCTATTTCGTCTCCAAGAAGGTGAGCACCGAGTGGGTCGATTTCGGAGCCGGCGGCACGGTCTCGGCGGAGCCCGCCACCCCCATGATCCTGAAGAAGGACGTCCCGGATTACGAGTGGAACCTCACCTTGGGCGCAGGGGTGGAGTGGGGCCTGGGGACCTTCCAGATGCGGCTCAATCTGGCCCAGAGCAGCCTGGACAAGACCGATACCCATGACGTGCGGACTTTCCTGGTGTCCGTCCTCGCCGGATTTATTTTCTAAACAAGAAAATTTCGGGTCGAGGGTCGGAGCCCATCGCCCCGAAATTTTTTCATTTCCCATTCGCCCGCAAGGTAAAGCAAAAAAATTCCGGGCTGGGGTCAGAGCTCTCGCCCCAGAATTTTTTCAATTCCCATTCGCCCGCCAATCGGTGGGCTCATGGGTCCCAGAGATGGGCTCACGGGTCCCTGACTCTTCGAGCACCATTTGCGAATGCTTTGAGTACCCGCAGCGGACAATCGGTTTTCCGGCTTTCCGGTCAGGCGGGGCCGCGGGCTTGGCGGAGCCAGCCGATGGCGGGGAGGACGGCGAGGAGGAGGCCGGCGGCCAGGAACAGGATGCCCAGGCCCATTTTCATGATGATGCGGTACAGGCTGTCGCGTTTCTTCTCCAGGATGGAGTCCTTGGGCAGGGCGGGATTGTAGAAGACGGGGACGGACTTGCCCACCGCATACCCTGAGAGGCGCTCCTTCCAATAGGCTTCCGGCTTGGGCTCGTCCTCGTAGGACAGCCGCCATCCCCAGATGCTCTTCCCGTCCACGAAGTACTCGTACAGGATGTCCGGGTAGAATTCCCCGGTGCCGGTGGAATCCTGGCGGACCTTGACTTGCAGGAATTTACCCGGCGTCTCGACGAAGGCGTCGAGGTGGGTCAGCTTGTCGACGAGGCGCCAATCCTGGAAGGCCGACTTGAATCCCAGGAAGGCGACCAGCAGGCCGCAAAGGAAAGACAGGAGCTGGACCCCGAAGGGCGTGGAAACGGGCGTTTCGGCCTCTTCGCGCTCGCGGGGGCGGAAGGCCGGGGATTTCATATGGGGTGGGCGTCGAAGGACTGTTCGGGCATCATATAAAACCGTATCTTATTGGCGCTTTCCGTCCCCTGAGGTTCCGGCCCGCCCACATGCATGCCCATCGTACCGTGCCTAACGAGATGCTACAATATAAACCATCCCCCCTGGGCGTGCCAACGTCCGCCGGCTGGATCCGGACGAAATGATGCCAACCCATGATTAAGTCCGAAGGCGATCGCCCGGAAGAGGAACGGCCCTCGACCTACGGCGATGACCTCGCTTCGACCCTGTCCACGTCCGGCGCCATAGCTCCGGAAGCCGCCCCGGCCCTTGCCGGAGAGCCCGCTGCCGCGCGCGTCGCCTCGCCGTTCCCTCCCGGGTCCGCCTCGCTGGAACCCGGCCCGCTCCAGGAATCGGACCGCTCGCCGGGAGCGGTCCCCGCCATGGCGGAACAGGGTGCCCTCCAGGCGGAACCCGGTCCCCTCCCGGCGGAAGCGGTCCCCGCTGCTGCGGAAGCCTCCCTCCTGCCCACGGGCGTCACCGGTTCTCCGGCCGGCAACGAGATTCCCGCCGGCACCGAGATTCCCGCCGACGGGGCTGTTCCTCGTCCTCCCATGGCGGCCGCGGCCGCCAAGACGGGCGATCCGTTCGCGGTGCGCGAGCTGCTCCGGGCGGCCTCCCTCCTGCGGCGGATTTTGAAGTGGTCGCTGGTCGCGCTGTGCCTGCTCGCGGTGGCGGGCGCCGTCCTGGCCGTGTACGAATCCATCACCTCCCGTTTCCAGGCGCGCTTCTTCACGCGCTGGGCGTCGCGCATGCATTTCAACGTGGAGCCCGGTCCCGGCGGCAACGTCCGCTTCCCGGCCTCCGGGCCCTTCGACGAGCGGCGCGGCTATACCTCCCTGCCCGCCTTCACCGCTTCGCTCAACGCCAACGGCTTCCGGGTGGAAAGCCAGGCGCGGATGTCCGACGCCATGGCGGAGGCCGCCGACCGCGGGATCTTCCCCATCTATCCGGAGAAGACGCAGGCGGGCCTCCGGCTGCTCGACGACGCCGGCCAGTCCATGTTCGTGGTCAACTATCCCCTCAAGGTGTATCCCGCCTTCGACTCGATCCCCGAGGAGGTGGTGAAGACCCTGCTCTTCATCGAGAACCGCACTTTGCTGGACACCTCCGCGCCGAACCACAACCCGGCGGTGGAGTGGTCGCGCCTGGGCAAGGCGGGCCTGGAGTACGCCCGGCAGAAGCTCGGCCGCCCCGGCAACGTGGCCGGCGGCAGCACCCTGGCCACGCAGCTCGAGAAGTACCGGCACAGCGGGGACGGGATCACCCAGGGCCCCAAGGACAAGCTGACCCAGATGGTCTCGGCCTCCCTGCGCACCTACCAGCACGGCGAGAACACCGTCGAGGCGCGCAAGCGCATCCTGCTCGACTACGTGAACACGGTCCCGCTGGCGGCGCTGCCCGGCTACGGGGAGGTGAACGGACTCTCCGACGGCATGCTGGCCTGGTACGGCAGCTCCCTCGACTCGGTGACGCGGCAGCTCAAGCACCCCCGCAGCCGCGGCGCGGGCCCGGACGGCATCGACGCCGGCGTGGACATGCACGCCATGGGGAAGGGCTACCGGCAGGTGCTCAACCTCTTCATCGCCCACCGCCGGCCCACCTCCTACCTGCTGCAGCACCGCGACGCGCTGTCCAGCATCGGCGAGAACTACCTGCGCATCCTGGGCCGCGAGGGCGTGATCACCCCGCAGCTGCGCGACGCCGCCCTCGAGGCCAAGCCCGAGCTGATGCGGCGCGCCGCCGCCTTCTTCCCGGCAGCCTTCGTGGATCGCAAGCACGTGAACGCGGTGCGCAACCGCCTGGGCCACCTGCTCGACCTGCCGCGCCTCTACGATCTCGACCGGCTCGATCTCACGGTGAACACCACCCTGGACGGCAGGGTGCAGAAGTCCGTGGTCCAGGTGCTGCGCCGCCTGGCCGATCCCGCCTACGTGGATTCGGTCGGGTTCAAGGCCTTCCGCCTGCTGGAGAAGGGGGACCCTTCCAATGTGGTCTACAGCTTCACGCTCTACGAGACCGTGGGCGGGCGCAACCTGCTGCGGGTGCAGGCCGACAACTACGAGCAGCCGCTCAACATCAACGAGGGCGTGAAGCTGGACCTGGGGTCCACGGCCAAGCTGCGGACCCTGGTCAACTACCTGGAGATCGTCGCCGATCTCCATGCCCGCCTGTCCGGGAAGCCGCAGGGGGAGCTCCGGGAGCTGTCCGCCTCCGGCGCCGATCCCCTCACGCGCTGGGCCGCCGGGGAGCTGGCGGCGGCGCCCGCCGGGGACTCGGGCCGGCCGGACCTCCTGGCCCTGCTCAACGCGGCCATGGACCGCAAGTATTCCGGCAACGCCTCGGAGCGCTTCTTCACGGGCGGGGGCGTCCACACCTTCGTCAACTTCGATCCCGGCCGCGATCACGTGATGACGGTGCGCGAGGCCATCCGCTTCAGCGTGAACCTGCCCTTCATCCGCATGATGCGCGACATCGTGCAGTACTACATCGCCCAGGGGCCGGTGTCGCGCTCCGCCCTGCTCGACTCCGGCGACTCGCCGGCCCGGCAGGAGTACCTGGCGCGCTTCGCCCAGCAGGAGGGCCAGGTGTTCCTGGGCCGCTTCTACCGCAAGTACCGCGGCAAGTCCCCGGAGGAGGTGATGGAGACCTTCTTCCACGGCGTGCGCCCCGTCCCCAAGCGGCTGGCCACCGCCTACCTGGTGCTGGAGCCCAAGGCCGACACCGCCGCCTATCTCGCCTTCATGCGCGCCCAGCTCGCGGACTCGCTCTATCCCGCCAAGCCGCTGCTGGCCCTGTACGAGGCCCACGCCAGGGAGAACCTGGACCTCACCGACCTGGCCTACGTGGCCGGCGTGCATCCCATGGAGCTGTGGCTCACCCGCCATCTCCGCGCCTATCCCGGGGCGCATTGGGCGCAGGTCAAGGACGCGGGGCGCGGGACCATCGACGAGACCTACCGGTGGCTGTACAAGACGCGGCACAAGCAGGCGCAGGACTCGCGCATCCGCAGCATGCTGGAGATGGAGGCCTTCCTGGAGATCCACCGCGCCTGGGCTCGCCTGGGCTATCCCTTCGGGTCGCTGGTGCCGTCGTACGCCACCGCCATCGGCAGCTCCGCGGACCGGCCCAACGCCCTGGCCGAGCTGGTGGGCATCCTGCTCAACGACGGGATGCGCTACCCCTCCGTGCTCATCAACCGCCTGCATTTCGCCGAGAACACGCCTTACGAGACCGTCTTCACCCGCGCCGACACCTCCGCGCGGCGCCTCCTGGCCCCGGAGATCTGCCAGGTGGCCCGGGAGGCCCTGCTGGACATCGTCCAGAACGGATCGGCGGTGCGCGGCAAGCGCGCCTTCCCGGCGCCCGACAGCGGCTGGCTGCAGCTGGGCGGCAAGACCGGCACCGGCGACCAGCGCTTCGAGACCTTCGGCAAGGGCGGACAGGTGCTGGAGTCCCGGGTGGTCAACCGCACCGCCACCTTCGTCTTCTTCCTGGGCGACCGCTTCTTCGGCACCATCACCGCCCACGTGCACGGCGAGGAGGCGGCGGGTTACGGCTTCACCAGCTCGCTCCCCGTTTCCATCCTGCGTTTGATGGCCCCCCAGCTGGCCCCCCTGGTCCAGGGCAGGCGGGATCCGGGCGCTCACACCGTGGCGGGGGCGACGGAAAAGGAGCTGCCCCTGTCCCTCCAGGTGCCGGGGGGATACGTCCTTCCCCGCGGGCTGCCGGCGGGAATCCCGGGGCAGGCCGTGGTGCATCCCCAGGCCGAGGACGCCGAAGAAGAATCCTATCCGGCCGCGGCGGCCGGCCCGGTTCCCGTCCTGCCTCCGCCCCCGAAGGTCCGGAGCAAGCCTTCCAACCCCGCCTTTCCATCCCCGGCCGCGGCTCCCAGGGTCCCGAAGGCCGCTTCCGGGGCTTCCAAGGACGGTTCCCGGCCGACGGACGGCGGTTCCGGACTCTGATCCGCCCTCCCAGGCTTCCCTAACCTGTTTTCCCATTTGCCGCTATGACCTGTTTCACTTGTGTGATCGGGCGCACGGCCTATTTTGGGCCGAATAACTACCTTTTTGCCATGTTCGAGCCCGCCCGTCCTTTGGCCGCGATCCTTGTTTCAACCGTCCTCGCCGTGGCATCCTTCTCCGCCACGACGCCGGAGGAATTCGTGAAGGACAAGAACACGCCGGCCGGCGCCGCGGCTCCGGCAGGCGGGGCTCCGGCTTCGTCGGGCGGCACGCCCGCAGCGACCGGCGGAACCGAGGCTACGGCCCCCAAGGCCGCGAAACCGTCCAAGTCCGCCAAGGCCTCTCCCGCGCCCAAGGGGCCCGCGACCGTGAGCAAGGACTAAGCTCCCG